>CALETF010000087.1 GCA_937920005.1 uncultured Candidatus Altimarinota bacterium | reverse complement strand
AGACTTTTGCGGTCGCAAGTTCAACTCACTTCGTTTTACTCACTCCTCGCTCGCTCGGTGTGAAACTCGTTCCTATCATCGGCTCCAAAATATAAAAACCAACGACTTCAAAATAATGAAGTCTTTTTTTCGCTTTTTTCAAAAAAATCCCTATAATTCGCCTGTTTTCACGTGAGAAGAATCTCTGGATTTGCTCGATAACTGATAGATTTCAGTTATGGCGTAAGTCTAGGCTCTTCCTCTGAAGCGCTTATTTTCTCAATTTTTTCCTATGATTTCAGGTATTCGCGACAACAATGTCGGAGAGATTACTCCGATTTCAAAGTCTTATACTATCGCTGGTAAGACCTACACCTTTGAAACTGGTACGTTTGCCCTCCTCATCGATGGCGCAGTCACAATCAAAGATGAACTCGGCCACATCCTCCTCACCACTGTTGGTGTCTCAAAAAAAGGTAAACCAGGAGCAGACTTCTTCCCTCTCTCTGTCGACTATCAAGAGCGTTTTTACTCTACTGGCCATATCGGCGGTGGACGTTTTAACAAGCGTGAAGCTCGTCCTGCGACAAGTGCTATTCTCAACTCTCGTCTCATCGACCGACCTATTCGTCCGATGTTCCCAAAAGGCACAACAAACGAAGTCCAGATTATTCCAACGATTTACTCTGCCACTGGAAAACAAGACTTCGGTGTCTGGGGTATCACAGGTGCGAGCATCGCTCTCCAGCTCGCTGGTGTTCACCAATTTGAAGACGCTGTCTCTGGTGTCCGTCTCGCGGTTATGGAAGACGGTGGTATGATCTTTGATCCGACATTTGAAGAAGTAAATAATGCTCTCTACGAGCTCGTCGTCGCTGGTACTTCATCAATCATAACGATGGTTGAAATGGGCGGAAAAGAAGCATCAGAAGAAATGGTGATGCGTGGGTTTGAATACGCTCAGAAAGTCCTCGCTGACCTCTCTGCTGCTCAGAAGGACTTCATCGCAACCGTCGAAGCAAAATATCCAATTACAAAAATGGATCTCGATATAAAGGCTGGTATCGCTGGTCTCGAAGAAAAAGTCTTTGCGACGCTCTCTCCAGAGAAAATCGAAGCGCTCTACAATATCGGTAAAATCGACTTTCACCACGCTCTCGAGCACCTCATCGAAGAAACAAAGACAGCTCTCGGCTACACAGAAGACACGGAGGAATTGAACGGCAACGAAATCGGAGAACTCGTCTACAAGTACGTCAAAAAAATCATGCGAAAAAACGTCCTCGAAACAGGTCGTCGTCTCGATGGTCGAAAGGGTGATGAAGTACGTCCTATCAACTGTGAAGTTGGTCTCCTCCCTCTTACACACGGTTCAGGTCATTTCCGTCGTGGTGTCACATCAGTCCTCTCTATTGCGACTCTCGGTGGTCCACTCGATAATGAACTCGTCGAAGGTATGTACCCAGAATACGAGCGTCGCTACATGCACCACTACAACTTCCCTCCTTATTCAGTCGGTGAAGTCCGTGCTATGCGTGGAGTCGGTCGTCGTGAAGTTGGTCACGGAAATCTCGCTGAAAAAGCCCTTATCCCTGTCCTCCCAAAAGTAGAAGAATTTGGCTACACAGTCCGTGTCGTCTCTGAAGTCCACACCTGTAATGGCTCGAGCTCTATGGGCTCAGTCTGTGGATCGACACTCGCCCTCATGGATGCTGGTGTCCCTATCTCTGCGCCAGTCTCTGGTGTCGCTATGGGTATGGTCTTCGATGATGATACAGGCAAATATGTCATCCTCTCAGATATCCAGGCTCAAGAGGATTTCCTCGGTGATATGGATTTCAAAGTCGCTGGTACTCGAAAAGGTATCACAGCGCTCCAGATGGATACAAAGATTGACGGTCTCACACTCGCTATCGTCCGAGAAGTATTCGAACAAGCAAAAGGCTCTCGTGAATTTATCCTCCAGGGCATGCTCAAAGCTCTCGACAAACCTCGTGCAGAAGTCTCTCCTCGTGCTCCAGCACTCATCTCTATGAAGATCAATCCTGAGAAAATCGGTATGGTCATCGGTAAAGGTGGTGAAACTATCCAGGACATGCAGAAATACTTCGGCGTAGAGATCTCTATCGAAGATGATGGAACAGTCGTCATCACTGGACCAAGCAAAGAAGCTGGTGAAGGTGCGAAAAAAGCTATCGAAAATATCGTCCGTGAAATCGAAGTCGGTCAAGAATTCGATGGTGAAGTCGTGAAAATCCTCGAAGGTGTGGGAGCTATCGTCGAAATCGGTGGAGGAAAATCTGGTATGATCCATATCAGCAAACTCTCTGATAAGCGTATCGCTCGCGTCGAAGATGTCGTAAACACAGGAGACAAAGTCCATGTAAAAGTTATCCAGGTCGATAATGAGAAAGGACGAATCGGATTGCAGAAGATGTAAGAGAATCGATTATGGTAAAAAAGGAAGAAATAAAATGGGATGGGAACAATATATTTTATTGATGAAAATGGTGGAAAATTATTCATGAAGACAAAATAAATCTAAGGATACAACATAAACATCTAATCAAAGACATAATACTACCGAGTACTCGGAGTGATACCGTCATAATAAAAGAAGTAAGTGAATTGATTAGTAGTCCAACCAAAAAAGATCAAAATCGTCCAGTAAATAATGCAACTTTGGAGAAATTTCTGGAAAATTCTCAAGAAAATATATTAATTAGGTATCAAGAAAAATTAGATAAATGAGAGTGGTTAGAATGAGAAAAAATATTACAAGAAAACTGAATCAATACTGCAGATCAAGCGATAGTTAATAAGAAAAAAAATGCATTCTACAGATACATAAAAAAGTATCGTGAAATATTTCCTGATACTCTTTCAGAAGAACAGAAGTTATTTCTCATAGATTTTTGACCAAGAATATTGCTCCAGGCACGAGCTTGATCATGAAAAACTACAACCCTCGTACGAAAAACCCATTTTCTCCTCAATGAATGCTGATTTAAAAAAGAAGATATAATTTTTCTTGCATTCAATAGGTCAGCCGTTGAAGATTTAAATGGCAACAAGGAAAAAGAAGGTAAATTTAAAGAAAAAAGCATTGATAGATTTGAAAATGCTATGACATTTCATAGTTTAGCGGGGAGAATAGGCTCGTTAGATTATGAAGATAAAGAAATTCCTATACAAGATGAAAAAGACCAACAAGATGTCGACTTAACATTAAATAATGTCGTTAGGCATGTTATACAGGATTTATTTCAAAGAGAAGATATAAAAAAGCTTGTTTATGAGATTTTTAGGACCGAAAAATCTGGAGAAGAATCATCAGTGGAATATGAAGAATTTATAAATAATAAGTGATTTTCTTCGAAAGAATATTATGAAATTGTACGATGATTAAATTATCAAACTCTTCTTGGTGAAAATATAACGGTTAAATCAAAAGCAGAAAAATGGATAGCGGATTTTTTATTTGAACACGATATCAAATACTCCTACGAATGGACCGAACAATACTGAAATAAGAAAAAAAATATACGATGATATTCTCCGGATTTTCGATTAGATGATTTTCTTGTAAAGCCAGATTTTTTAGGAAAAATCTTTCCTAAAAAAGTATGGATTGAATTTTGGTGAATTAATGAATTTGATTTGGATAAGAAAATCAATCCTGATTGGAACACAACATGGGAAAAATATAGAGAAGAAATGGAATGGAAAAGGCAGTATTGGAAAGAAAAATACGATAATAGATTGATAGAATTTTCAATAAATGATATAGACTATTCTAACCACCTCGGCGCAAGAGAATTGTTTGAACAAAAGATAAAAGAAACGCTCGAAAAAAACTGAATAATCTGCAAAAAACTACCAGAAGAAGAATTAATAAAACGAGTTGTGGAAAATTTCAAAACAAAAATAGAAAAAATGGTAGAACAGTTTATAAATAAATGTAAGCAAAGGAAGTGGTCGCCAGAAGAAGTCTCCAAAAAAATACTCACAAATGAACTATTTCACGAATGAAGAGTTGGCATGCTTTATAGTTTTGCCCAACAATGCTACTCTCTATACCAGGAAAAGCTCAAAAAGACATGAAAAAAAGACTTCAATGACATCCTCATAGATGCAACAAAAAAAATACATAAAGAAAAGTGAGATATCGAGATTAGCGTGAGCAAGAAATTCTGATTGAAAACAAACCTAGGCACAATTAAATACTTGATGATTGATGAATATCAAGACTTTTCTCAGCTCTATTATGAACTCATATCAACCATTATTGAATACAATCCAAATATCAGAATAGTTTGTGTTGGTGATGATTGGCAACTGATTAATAGTTTTTCTGGATCAGAAGAAAGATTTTATAAAGAATTCGAGAAGCTTTTTATTGGAGGAAAACGATTAGGATTATTAAAAACATGGCGATGTCCTCATGAAATCGTGAACATATCAAATAATCTCATGTATGGTCTAGGAGAATGAACTATTTGTGGGAAAAATCACCATGGCTCAATACAATGAAAATACATATGAGATATATTCATTGAGTGTAGAAAAGAAGAAATTGAGGAATATGGAAAAGATAGCATTTATTTCACAGATAATGATAGAAAAGAACTAAAAAAAGCTCGTTATTTAAAATACTGCTGTGAAATAATCTTAGAATGAAAAAAACAAGACAAAAAAACAACTTTTCTAATCATGTCACCATTTAATACGACTCCTTTTAAAAAAATAGAGCTTATTGACGCATATGTTATGCTTTTAGAAAGACAATATGGAGAGCAAAATATTAAAAAAGAAGAGATAGAAAAGAAATTAGACAAAGACATAACCATGCAAACAGTCCATAAATCAAAATGAGCTGAGGCAGATATATGTATTCTTTTACAGGTGTGAAAAAATGAAGATAAAGGAAACACAAAATTTCCATTCCTACACCCCGATTACCCATTTGAAAGAATATTTTGAAATACTCCCCTTTCAATCCTTGAAGAACAAAGAAGATTATTTTATGTTGCCCTTACGAGAACAAAACAAAATCTTTATTTCATTTCTGAATCTGAATTCACAAAGTTACCAGAAGACTTCCTTATATCATCTTTTAATGAAGGATACAATGATTACGTCAATAAGACATGAAAATTCTAAAATTTTAGAACAAATCCCCTGAATCTGAAAAACAATCGCTCAAGATTTAGCCAATTTGGGTATTACACGAGTGGAGGATTTACGTGGTCGAAACCCGGAGGAATTGTATGATCTGCATAATGCCTACCGAGGCAGTGTGCAGGATAG
>CALETF010000086.1 GCA_937920005.1 uncultured Candidatus Altimarinota bacterium | reverse complement strand
CAACCTTCGACAAAGTAGACAAAGCATCATACCCGCTCCAGGATTGCCTCTGGTTTAGGACAGAAGGTACGCTCGAACCCATCAAAAAGAAAGTCATTCGACGCAGTGAAAAATCAGCCAAATTAATCGTCTTTCTTCATGAGGCGCACAAATCCTACTGGAGTAGCTCTTCACATCATTTTGAACCATTTTTGATAGAACCAACGAGCTCTGACGATCGTCGAACAGTACAGGATTATTTTTCTGCGACATTTGAACTCGAAGTGTCAGTCCGTCCGAGTTTCTGATCTGGTATATTTGAATGAATGCCTGTACGACTTTTTCATGCCCAAATACAGACTGGATCTCTGAAACAAAAAACCTTCTCCAAAAAAGAGAAGGAAGAGTGGATACATGCAAATATTATTCATTAGGTTCGGCGTAGGTATCAAAAAGCTTTCCTCGCTGATTATAAATCATCACATGTTGTGATTCGAGAATCCCTTGTTGCTGTAACATCAATTTGATACCATGAATATGCCTCTGGATTTTTGTAGCAGGACTGTCGCCACTGTAGGATGATTTCTGGAGCGTGAGCTCATGGACCGATGCTCGTTCTTGAGCATAGTCCTGAGGCCTATCTGTAAAAGCACGAAGAGCATCGGGACTGACATTTGAATTTCCAGAAACAAGTCCATCTGTGCGAGCGAAATCTTCTGGCAATAAATTCCCGTACACTTCTTCATTTCCCGCAAGCACTTGAAAATCTGGGCGTCATTCTTTGATTCACATAAGCATTCGCAGTCTATCTGAGCTCGTTCATTTTGATGAATCTTTGATTCCTTGAACACGCATATTCTCTGCGCAACGGTTCACAAAATCGAGACTCGCAGGATCAAAAGTAGGCATATTATAGAGCCAAAGCTTATCCACTGTTCCAAACATACTAAGAGCAGCATCAAATCGACGTTGGTTATCCCCTGTATGATTGAGGCCAAGTACAAACTCATTAATAAGGAGCTCATGAGCAATCCGAATTTGATTTTGTATCATATCATCTCGCCCGAGAAGTCCTGCCATAATACGTACATCTGCTGGACACGCTTTTTTCATGGCAGTCATGAGGACTTGCCATTGTCTGAGTCAAAACCCTATTCCCTCGCCCGTTGTACCGCCGACCAAGACAGCATTTGCCTTACCAGAAAATGTCTGCAAGAGTCTCGCACAAGCTTGGTGAAAATGCTCTGGGGCCCCCTGCTTGAGCTCTACATCTCGCAGAGTTTGTTCAGCGCCGGGGACCTGAATAACTCCGTTTAAATTATTTTGTTCCAAATCAACTTCATCTGGCAGTCCACCAGGTGTAATCACTGGCGTGATAAGTAATTTTTGAACCATATAAATATTTTTAGTATTTATATACTATGACTATTGTTTTCTTGTCAAACTATGCTGCTGTAGGGTGCATCTTGCCTCCTCGGAAAAATGTCTGTGCTTGGTTGCGTCTATAAGTTTGATTTGCTTCTGGGGAAACTAGGAAAAGTCTATATGCGATATCTGCGTCTTTTGGTCATCATAGTACGACATTTTGTCCATTAATTTCCAAACAATATGTTCAATTCTGAACCAACGCCTCAAAAAATCTACGAACATGTTCATTTGCTGCTGCTACATCTGAAGCTTGTGATATTTCAGATTCTCTAGAGACCAGAGTAAGCGGAAAATCAGAAGATGAGGATGCGCTAAACATTTTTCTTTTTTAAAGGTCTTTCATACTCTCCACACCAGACACGATTTCTGAGATTTCTTTGGTAATACCAGCCTGGCGAGCTTTGTTGTAAACGAGTGTGAGTTCTTTTACTTTTGTTCCTGATGATTCACGAGCATTTTTCATAGCGACCATACGTGCTGCATGTTCAGAGGCTTTCGCTTCGAGCATCATCTCGTGGAACATGAGGTCGAGAATGAGTGGTACGATTCGATCAGCAACCGCTTGTTTCGATGGTTCGATTTTGTATTCCCCAGAATAGGTCAGAGGCGAGATAACAGAACCTGTTATTTCTTCGAGAAATGATGTGAGTGACTCCTGTGATACTGGGAGAAACGGACGAGTCACAGCACGCTGAGAAATAGCAGAAACGTAGAAACTATAGATAACTTTCACATCAGAGTATTCTCCAGTGAGATAGAGCTCACGGATACTTGCTGAGATAGATTTTACTTGCGCAGGAGTTGGATCATCTTTGAATGTATCAGAATAGTCAGCAACAAGTGTGTGACCAGTACGGACCACAAATTCACGAGCTTTTTTGCCGATTGTGATACATTCTGATTTTGTGCCTTTGATTTTTTTCAAAACTTCTCGAAAGACGTTGATATTGTATGCACCACACAAACCTTTGTTTGATGTGATGACGATAACAAGACTCTTCCCTTTTTTCTTATTTTTCTTTTCTTTTCCTTCTACGTATGGGCTCATACTAATCTCCTCGGCAACGCGAGAAAAAATACTACTTGCTTCCATGGCAAATGGACGAGCGCCCAATGCGAGGTCAGCGGCTTTTTTCATTTTCACAGTTGAAATCAACTCCATCGCACGAGTAATCTTCCCTGTATTTTTGACAGATTTGATACGATCGAGGATTTGTTTTCAGGCAGGCATTTATTGAAAATTAATTATACACCCATATCACTCTTTACCGCTTTGATGACCATTTCGAGATCAGCTTTTGTTTTATCTTCGAGTTTTCCAGAGGTACGAATTGCTTCGAGAACTGTTGATTCTGTATCGAGCGCAGAATAGAGTGCGGCTTCAAATTTTCTGATATCTTTCACTGGAACTGAATCGAGGAATCCTTTTGTACCAGCATAGAGAATACAGACTTGTTTTTCCATCACAACTGGAGAATAAACATCCTGTTTGAGGAGTTCTACCATGCGCTGACCACGTTCGAGCTGAGCACGAGTTTCAGGATCGAGGTCTGAGGCAAATTGTGAGAACGCTTCGAGTTCACGGAATTGAGCAAGGTCGAGCTTGAGTGTTCCCGCAACGCTTTTCATCGCTTTTGTTTGAGCAGAACCACCGACACGAGAAACGGAGAGACCGACATTGATTGCTGGACGAACACCTGAGTTAAAGAGGTTTGTTGCGAGCATGATCTGACCATCAGTAATCGAGATAACGTTTGTTGGGACGTATGCCGAGATATCACCTGCTTGAGTCTCGATGATAGGAAGTGCTGTGAGAGATCCTGCACCGAGCTCATCAGAGAGCTTTGCAGCTCTCTCGAGAAGACGAGAGTGAAGGTAAAATACGTCTCCAGGATATGCTTCACGGCCTGGTGGTCTTCTTAATAATAGAGAAAGCTCACGGTAAGCTACCGCTTGTTTAGATAAATCATCATAAACGATAAGCGCTGGTCTACCAGTGTCTCTGAAATATTCTCCGATTGCAGCTCCAGCCATTGGTGCATACACCTGCATTGGAGAAGGGTCTGAAGCGTTTGCTGCTACCACAACGGTATAAGCTAAAGCTCCTTTATCTTCTAAAGTTTTTACGATTTGTG
>CALETF010000085.1 GCA_937920005.1 uncultured Candidatus Altimarinota bacterium | reverse complement strand
CTCTTCCGATCTTAATATCGACCCTCTTCGATATCAACTCCTCTTCGAACGATTCTTGAATCCCGCTCGTGTCTCGATGCCCGATATCGATATCGATTTTTCTGACGAAGGACGTGGACGTGTCATTGAATACGTCCGTGAGAAATACGGTCACGACCAGGTCGGACAAATCTGTACTTTTGGTACACTTGCGGCTCGCGCTGCTGTAAAAGACGTCGGTCGTGCTCTAGGTATCCCCTTTGCAGACATGAACCAATTTGCGAAGCTCATACCCGCTCGTCCAGGCATCACTATCGAAGATGCTATCAAAGAAAATCCAGACCTCAAAAGAACTATCGATAACAATCCTCTGCACAACAAACTCATAACGAATGCCCAGAAATTAGAAGGAACAGTCCGGCAACTCGGTGTCCACGCCTGTGCCGTTATTATTGCTCCGAGTCCGATGACAGATTTCTGCCCACTTCAGCATCCACCAAAAGACGAAACAGCGATTGTGACACAGTTTTCTGCCTATCCTCTCGACGGATTAGGACTGCTCAAGATGGACTTCTTGGGTCTCCGAAATCTCACCATCATCGATCGAGCTCTCCGTATCATAGAAAATAACCACAACGTCAAAATCGATATCAATAAACTTCCCATGGACGACCAAAAGGTCTTTGACGTCTTCGCAAATGGTGACACAACGGGTATTTTTCAATTCGAATCAGCCGGCATGCGCCGATACCTCCAGGAACTGGTACCAAATAACTTTGAAGATATCATCGTTATGGTCTCACTGTACCGACCAGGACCGATGCTCTATATCCCCACATATATCAAACGAAAACACGGAAAAGAAAAAGTAAAATATCCGCACGAATCGCTCGCAAAAATACTCGAACTCACACAAGGTATCGCCGTCTATCAAGAACAAATCATGCAAATCGTTCAAGCATTTGCTGGATTCTCTCTGGGTGAGGCCGACATTCTCCGCCGTGCCATGGGTAAAAAAATCAAAGAACTGATGGATGAACAAAAAGGAAAATTTATCGAAGCAGCAACCAAGCTCGGACATAGTGAAAAACTCGCTACCTACATCTTTACAGACATTATCGAACCATTTGCAGGATACGGTTTCAACAAATCACACGCCGCATGTTACTCCATGATTGCCTACCAAACAGCCTATCTCAAAGCTTACTACCCTACCGAATTTCTCACAGCACTCATGGTATCAGACGAAGATGATACCGATCGAATCGTGCTTGAAATCAATGAAGCAAAAGCAAAAAATATCCAAGTACTTGTTCCCGACGTCAAT
>CALETF010000084.1 GCA_937920005.1 uncultured Candidatus Altimarinota bacterium | reverse complement strand
TTAAATAGTAAATACTCGCCCACAAGGCGAGTTTTTGGTATAATAAACGCATCATTTACAGAAGAATATGAACTTTGATCCAAAGAAATTCGAGCCTAAATGGCAATCCAAATGGGCAAAAGACGGCATATTTAAAGCCGAAAATAACTCTAGCAAACCTCCTCAATTTGTGATGGATATGTTTCCGTACCCATCTGGAAGCTCTATGCACGTAGGTCATCCACGTGGGTATGTAGCCACAGACGTCTATGCACGCTACAAACGCATGCTTGGTTTTAATGTTTTGCACCCAATGGGTTGGGATGCATTTGGTCTTCCTGCAGAGAATTACGCCATCAAAACAGGTACACATCCTGCTATTACGACTGCTGCAAATATTGATCGATTCCGCGAACAACTCAAAAAATTTGGATTTGCATTTGATTGGAATCGCGAGATAGATACAACCAACCCCGACTATTACAAATGGTCTCAGTGGATATTCCTGAAACTCTTCGAAGCTGGTCTCGCTTACGAAAGTGATAAGCCCATCAATTTCTGTCCGAGCTGTAAGACAGGTCTCGCAAATGAAGAAGTGGTCGATGGAAAATGTGAACGATGTGGAACTCCAGTAGAGAAAAAAGCTATCAGACAGTGGATACTCGCTATTACAAAATATGCTGACAGACTCCTCTCTGATATCGATCGTCTCGACTGGCCAGAAGGCATCAAAGAGATGCAGAGAAACTGGATTGGAAAGAGCGAAGGATGTCAGTTCTTTTTTCAGTGAATTGACTGTCCTGATATAGAAGTATTTACAACACGTATTGATACTGTCTTCAGTGGTGCTTTTGTCGTTATTGCTCCGGATCATCCAAAAGTACAAGAATACATCCATGCTGATTACAAAAAAGAATGTGATAAATATATCAAAAAAACACAAGAAGAATCAGATATCGAGAGAACCAAATTGGATAAACAAAAAACTGGAGTCTTCACGGGTTCGTATGTCACAAATCCTTTCAACGATGAAAAATTACCTGTCTGGATTGGTGATTTCGTTTTATGAAGTTACGGAACGGGTGCTGTCTTTGGTGATGCACATGATGAACGTGATTTTGTTTTTGCACAAAAATATGGAATACCACTCAAACAAAGTATAGCACCTGTACTTTGAACGTTAAAAGAAGAATCAATTCATAGAACTTTTGTAAAAGCAATTATTATAAAAGATGGAAAAATATTAGTTTTAAAGAATACTAATTTTGATGATTTATACGATCTCCCTGGAGGTGGCATAGAAGAAGGGGAAGATATAGAATCAACACTTATACGCGAAATAAAAGAAGAAACGGGATATAAAAATATAAATATAAAAGAAAGTATTGGTTTCTACACAAATTTTTATTCAACTGTAAAAAATAGATACTCAAAAGGCTTGGGAACATATTTTGTTGTAGAGCTACAAGATGAAGATAGGGATAATCCAACACTTGAGGAGCATGAAAAATTTAATCTAATATGGATGACCCCTGATGAAATTCAGGAAAAATTTACTCAACATGAATCAAGCAGAATACATGCTCACATCGTAAAGTATTTTTCTAATCCTTATGCTTTTACTGAAGATTGAATTCTCATGAATTCATGAGAATTCAATGGTATCACTTCTGCAGAAGCGCGAAAAGTGCTTACAGAAAAAGCAGAAAAAGAAGGCTTCTGAAAAAAGGTGGTGAACTACAAACTCCGTGATTGGATTTTTTCACGTCAGCGATACTGGGGTGAACCGATACCTTTGATTCATATCAAAGATGAAGACAAGGAATCACTTCCAACAACAAAAAATAAAGACTGCTGGATAGATGGTGACGTACTCAAGAAATGAGATACAACGATAGGAAAAATCACTCGTGGGATTTCTGATTGGCTCTTACCAGATTGGGATTTGCCACTCAAACTTCCTGAAGTAGAAAAATATGAACCATCAGGCGATGGACAATCCCCTCTTGCGACTATCTCTTCTTGGGTCAATGTAAAACTCGGAAACAATCTCACAGGATATCGTGAAACAAACACCATGCCCCAATGGGCTGGGTCTTGCTGGTACTATCTTCGTTTTATGGATCCGACAAATTCTAATGCAATTGTTGATCCTGCTGTCGTGAAATACTGGGGTGAAGTGGATAGTTATATCGGTGGTGCAGAGCACGCTGTGCTCCATCTTCTCTACGCTCGTTTCTGGCATAAATTCCTCTTTGACGTGGGCGTCGTACCGAGTGATGAACCATTTTTCCGACTCCGAAATGTGGGTCTCATTCTCTGACCAGATGGGAATAAGATGAGCAAATCAAAAGGCAATGTCATCAATCCTGATGACGTGATAAATGAATACGGTGCTGACACACTTCGTCTCTACGAGATGAGTATGGCAGATTTTGCTGATGTGGCACCCTGGAATACAAAAGCTATCGTTTGAAGCTATCGATTGCTTGATAAAATTTATAGACTTTTTACCACTGATTCAACGACAACAGAATATCAGTCTTGGACTGCAAAAGAAGATCTGAGTGCTATCAAAACAATGCACAAGACTATCAAAAAAGTAGGCGAAGATATCGAAAATATGAAATTCAATACTGCTCTTGCAGCTATCAATATCATGGTGAATGAAGGTATTCCCCAAGACCCAGAACATGCAGAGGAATGGAAATCAACTCTGGCTCGCCTTCTCCATCCATTTGCTCCACATATGGCAGAAGAATGCTGGTCTCTCATGGGCAATGAGACATCTATTTATCAGTCAGAATGGCCAGAATATATCCCAGCTATGACTATCGATGATGAGGTACAGATTGCTATACAAATCGGGGGCAAGCTCCGAGGGACGTATCCATTTATGCGCGGGGTTACTGCTGAAGAAGTGCGTATGACAGTCGAAAATAAACCAGAAATAGCGAAATGGCTCGAGGGTGTGACTGTGGTCAAAGAAGTCTTTATTCCAAATAAAATTCTTAATATCGTGGTCAAATAATGGCTCATCAATTAGACATAATGGCTGTTGAACATTTTGCTCAGATAAAGCAGGATAGACTTTCTCGACTCCATTTTTTACCAACAAAAATTCTTCATGCTCTCGGACATATGTGAGTATTACCCCCAAACGACCCAAAACATATTTCAGATATTATTTCTCGTGCGCTACAATCAAAATCTATTGGCGCTTTGTCTAGCCTACATAGAAATTGATGCTCTATAGATTTTAGCAAACTTTCCTCTTCTCTACAATTTTCCGTATTAGCTGAATTTGATAACAATTCTTTCTTAACAAGAGCTCTTCGAGCTGTCATTTCTAATTTACCCAAATAATGCTTTCTCTTGTCTCAACCCCTATCTGAAATCTAGAGGATATAACTCTCCGAGCACTTCGTACACTCAGAGAGGCTGATCTCGTTATCTGCGAGGATACCCGCCATAGTGGGACACTCTTGAAACATTTTGAAATATCAAAACCACTTCAGAGTTTTCACAGTCATAGCACACGCGAACAAGCAAAGAAACTCGTAGAAAGAGCACAAAATGAACAGGTAGCTTACATATCTGACGCAGGCACTCCGGGGATATCAGATCCTGCCTACCTCCTCGTCCAAGAAGCTATCGAGCAAGGCGTAAAAATAGAAGTCATCCCTGGTGCATCCGCTCTTTTAACAGGACTCATAGGCTCAGGTCTCCATATGCATGATTTTCGTTTTCTTGGATTTCTTCCCCTCAAAAAAGGACGACAAACACTCCTCAAATCACTCAAAGACAAGGATTATACAGCTATCATTTATGAGTCCCCTCACCGTATAGAAAAAACTCTTTCAGAGCTTTCAGATACGTTCTGAAGTGACTATCAGATATGTCTCGCACGAGAACTCACAAAAATCCATGAAACATATCACAGAGATACGCTCGAAAATCTCCAAAAAGAAGCAAAAAAAGGTGTATTTCGATGAGAAATAGTTATCATTTTCTAGTATGATTCAGGCGCTTATCCCCTACATCATCTGAGCACAGATTTGTATAGGACTATTTCACGCTGGAATAGGCATAGAAGAATGGCGCCGTATTGGTATTTATGATTCTCAGACTCTCTTTCTTCTCAGCCTTGCCATTGGGACATTTTTGGTTTTTTCTCGTCTGAAAAGTCTCCCCATGAAGGATAGATCTTTTTCTATAATATTTCAGCACGCTGTTTTCATAGGGACAATAGCTTGGTTTTTTTATGAGCCTTGGGGGCAATGATGGGAGGTATTTCTTGTTCTCTTCATCTCGATAAACATCGGCCTCTCTATTCTTTCGAGAATTATTGAGTCTCAATTTCATATCTCAATAGGTGGCTGAAATTGGGGAATTTCTGATGTTTTTTGGAAGCTCTGATCGCTTCTCACTCTCATCAATACGATTACTATTCCTCTCATTTTCATTTTTTCACATGAGAGCTTGTCTTCTGTTTGGCTGTTTTTTGGCATAAACTGGCTCTTTTTGTGGAAAGAAGAGTAATTTTTGAGTTATTACCTTTCTAGGGGTACCAAAAATAGCTTTCAGACGCTTGCAATGGACAAAAAAATATGGTACGCTGAAAGGGTCAATGGAAACTCTCGTTACAAGTCCGGAACCTGTACCAGCGAAGAACCCGCTTCCATACAAGAAAATTCTCTTGTTTTGAGCGGTATTTCTTGCGGCCATACTTCCTGTTATATTCTTCGTTTCCTCTCTCAAAAGCACTGATGCTGATATCTCTCGTATAGCCCATCTCTCTCTCACCAAGGAGAGAATCGATGATGCGATGCGCCGAGGAATCAATATCCCCCTCCCGACAAATGCCCTGGAACTCAGTTATGGCGATATCAAAATGGGGTACCAAGGAAGAGCGGGTAAAGATCTCTTTCTCGCTTTAGGTATAGAATTTCTCAAAGATCCTGAAACGGGAGAAATGTATCATTATTTCATCCGACCAGATACGAAAGAATACGAACTTATAGCCCTCCTCAACGATAGCCAGTATGCTAATTACAAAGTCGGAGATAAGCCAGCCTACTCTCTTGGTTCTTCTCGAGGGCACATGCTCGTCATGAACTCTGGTAAAAATAAATGAGAACTCGTCAGTTCTATCCTCAAAAATGCTCAAAAAGTCAATCTCTGAGATGCCACAAAGCGTGAACAAATAGGCTGGAAAGCACAAAAAAGTTGTAAAGAAATCCTTGAAAAACAACCAGATTCTACCTCAGGGAAGTATGTCATCGAGGTGGGTGAAAAACTTCTTACGGTTTATTGTGATATGAAAACAGCTGGAGGTGGATGGACACTTTTTTATGCCAACAATGGGCACCCAGGATCTGAAATCAAGATGTCGTATCGAGAAATGAGAGACCAAATGGAAACAGCACCCTCTCCTCAATTGCATGAATACGATGATCCAAATCTCGCCTGACTCATCAATTACAATTACTTTACTGACTTATGAGCTCGTGAGGTACTTGCACGAAATAGAACAGGAGATCCTACAAAATGGGTCAAATTCCTTTTCTCAACGCCATCAACTCTTAACTGGGCTCTCTGAGATCGTGTTCTCTGAAAAACTAATAAAGGTTGTACTGACATCCCTGGTGATGGAACGTGGAGTATCATAAATCAGGATGGCAAGATACGATATGATGAGCTCTG
>CALETF010000083.1 GCA_937920005.1 uncultured Candidatus Altimarinota bacterium | reverse complement strand
GAGAGCAGCAAGAGTTGGTCGTGGAATAGTCTTAGGTACAGAATTAGCAACATCTGGTGGAATAATTGGTGGAGCACTACAAATAGAACATAATGCATTTGATCATCGCGATGTATTTGCAGACATACTCCCAGCAGCAGGTTGGGGTGCTGCATTTGGAGTCGTCAATGGAGTAATTAGCACTCTTGGTAATAGTGTTTTACAATGAGGAATCGCAAGGGTTTCTGGTCTTGGGGCAGGTCCTAGTGGACGTCTCGCAGCAGGTGCAGTCGCTCCTTGGTCAGAAGAAAGCTTCAGAGCGATGTGGGCTCTCTCAAGAAGCAATGCTCTTTCAAGAGGTATAAACGTGGCTGCATGGGGTGCCCGTGAAGCAGCAATTGTCTACGCATCAATGTGAGTCATTGAGTATGCTCAAAGCAAATCATCTGACAGAGAATGGCACGGTATGACTCTCGAAGAATTTTGACCAGCTCTCGTCATGCATTTTGTACTCAAAAACTACTGAGATAAATGACCATATGAAAGAGCTCAACAAAAAGTAAGAGATTTACATAAAGAAATCCAGGCTCTCAAATGATCTGATAATGCTGCCGCGTACGAATCACAAATAAATGCACTCCAAAAAGCACATGATTATATGAGCAAACAACTCGAAGTAACTGATCATCTCAATACAATACCAAACCCTCCAATTACGACAAAACCAGAAGATCAGAAGGCCCCAGAAACATCTCCATTTATGTCAGCAAAAGAGCGTATGACGCATGTAAAACCTGGAGAAACGGTTGTTATAACTGGGAAAGATGGGTCAACTATGGAAATAACAGTCAAAACAAACAACAACGGAATTCTCGAAGGAACAGCCAAGTCAAAAGAAGCTGACGGAACAATGAATCCTGAAATACCTGTAAAAATGAATATCAGATCTGACGGTTTACTGGTGGTAAAAAACATGGACGGCACTCCTTATAAATGACTCGTTATTAAAAAACTCTCTGATATAGCAGAAATGGAAGTACAACCAGCGGGAACAAAAACAAAATCACCAGAAATTACTCCTATTTCTGAATTACAAACAAAGCTCGCCGCTCTTGAAAAACAATATAAAACACTTAAAGAATCAGGGAGAGAATGACAGAGAGATCGAGAAGAACTCATACGACTTAACGACGAAATAAATGCAGTCAAAAGACAAATTGTCGAACAACAACCAAAAACAAAGGAAAAGCCTGTTGTTACTCCTAAAGAAAAATTTACCACAGCCGAAAAAACAGCTGATCATGGGAAAATGAGAGATTTGGAGTGACAAGTTAGAGGAATTAATGAACAAATTGCTGCAGCTGAAAGAATAGGCAATAAAACAACTAAGACTCGAGAACTTATCAGGCTCAACGAGCAGAAAACAGCACTCGTAAAAGAACTCGATAGTATACGTAATAAATATCAAATACCTACCTACGATCGGGCACCAAATTTAGCAACAAACCTTACCTTAAATGAATTTTCAACTGGTGTCGAAAAAGTAGCCTCTGGAAAGAAAACTGAAAAAACAAAAACAGAAAAAAAAGAATTAGATGTAAATGTATGAGACAGAATAATAAGTAAAACTGGTACAGAGAGGAGAGTTCTATCAAAAAATAATGACGGCACAATAACAGTAGAAACAACAAAAGATTATCGATGAGATAGCGCCTCAAATTATCGTTTTTCTAAAACAAAAGGTGGGGATGTCATGAGCAGTGCAGAATTACATCAATTAAATATAGGAGATACAATATACTCTGGTGATCGAGCCATAACAATAACAGAAATCTATACAAATTGAAATAACACCCCTGGTGGTATACGAGGTAGATATACGCAAAATATCTCTAACACATGAGGAGATTGGGTAAAAGAAATACAGAAAAATGAAACAAAAACAGAGCCAAAAAAAGCATCAGAAAAACAGAGTATAACACCGGAAGTATCACGAGAGATGGGAAATGCTATACGAGATTTTACACGTTGAGATGGTGTATTTAGTCATCTACGAGATGCAAATGGAAGACAAAATGGGCCAAACCATATCGACCTTCCCGGCGGTGCACGGATAACGCGTACACGTGATGGAAAAACTGAAACGTTTGAAATCAAAAGAGGTGATAAGATAGAAAAAGTATCCGCCGAAGAATTAGGACAGAAACTGAGCACAAAAGAATGGAACGACCTAAATACAAGAATTAGCTCAATGAATCTCCGATCTGGAGAAAAAGTAATCACTCTCCTCAAAGATGGAACAATGAAGATAGAATACACTGATGGCAGTACACTCATAGCAAAGCCTGGAGATAATCGTCGAAGCACATTTGTTGAGTGAACGCATGTAAATAAAACAGGAACTATCGAGGCAAGATGATCATTTGATGGATTGGGAAGACTCGAAAATGGAACTGTGACAATCTCTGAAAATGGTACAAAAACTACCTATAAAACAGTTGATAAGAAAACAAACTACGAGCAAGTGATATCATTTACTGTAGACGGCACAACCTACAATCTCAAGCAGGTAAATACTGATGGAACACAGGAATTTACGAGAAATAGCAATGGGGAAGAAACAACTCTGACTCTCAATAAATGAGAAAAAATTAATGCTCGAGCCCCTGAAATAATTGCCAAACGTGTGTAAAAACAGCTCTCGATGCTGTAAAACCAGAAAAAAAAGGCAATAATACAGAAATAAGAAAAGCTGATATAGACGGAGTGACTTATGCTCGAGTAGTGCAGTCAGATTTTTCGAACGGTAAGCCACAAACTTTTGAAGGAACTGTTTCTAATAATGTATATACTGGTACACTAACGCGAAATGACGGAAGAATTCTTACAGGAAGCTTCAAAATCCAAGAAACGGCTGACAGGGGTCATTTTGACATGGTAAACGCATAATAAAAAGAAAAATCTTTGCAATCCCCCTTAAAATATGGTATTTTGAGGGGGATATTTCTCTCTTATGGCTATTTTCGAAAAACTCCAGAATAAAAAGAGCTTCTCAGATCTCATACATCTCCGTGAAGAGCTCGCAAAAGAAGCTCAAAACAAAGAGAGACTGACTGAATTTCAAAAAACTATTGATCTGGCCCTGAAACAAGGGAAAAAGAAAGGAGTTATAGAATTCACAGAGACAGAATGGAAGGCACTCATTAGCAATGAAAATCTCCCCCCTATCGAAGAAGTAAAAGCACTTCTCCAAGAAAAAATAAATACAGCAAAAGAAGTCACCGCAGAAACAAAAGAAAAAACTGGAGGGATAATGGGCGAACTCAAACAAAAAGCTGAAGGGCTCGGGAATGAAACAAAGAAAAAAATAGAAGAACTCAAAGAAAAAGCTGAATGACTCAAAAAATACAGCAAACCAGCTCTTTGGGCTATCGGTATAGGCCTTTCCTTGAAAATTTGGGGATACAAGATTGCAAATTGGTTTAGTGGGCTTTTTGGTAAAAAGTGAGAATACGATGAAAAAATAAAGATGATTGAGATGGAGAAGGAATTCATGAGAGACCCCGAGGCAGCTCTCAAAAAATATGGCGCAGAGGCTCTCGAGAAAATGAAGGGTGGAAAAACAGAACAGAAAGAAGGAGGTGCGCTCGAAAAAGTAGCACCTATAGCAGCGTTGGGCATAACAGGGACAGCCCTTTTCAATCGTTACATAAAAGACAGGCTTCCTCCGAGCATATCAAAAAACCTCACAGGCTTAGATGATAAAACATTTCTCGGTAAACTCGCCAAAAATCGTGCACTCAGACTCCTCGGAATAAGCTGAGTAACTCTTTTTGGAATAGGAGCGCTCTACCAATATATAGAAAAAAACTGATCGTCTCTCGGAGAAATACCTGCAGATACAGAAGGGAGGAAATCATGGTGGAAAAATGCTCTTGAAAAAGCAGGAATCGGGGCAAAGGAAGGAGCAGAAGAAATCTGGTCTATACTTAATGGATCAAAACTAGAAGAACATTTTGAAAACATACAACCTAAACCAGGTTATGTTTTTCTCAAAGAACACAAAACAATTCAAAATGCTAAAAAGGAAGTCCTCGCTTTTGAAAAAACATGCGAAAGAATCTACAGCGAACATCAGGATGCCTTCAATACAGCAGGAGTATTTGGCTTAGTCCTCAAGCCATGAATGTTCATTGGAGCAACTATGAAGTGAACAGCAATGATGCTCTCATTGCTTAAATTCGCATCACCAGGACTCATTATTCCTGCAGGATTGGTGGTGGGATTAACAACCAATGCAGTAGAATGATTAGAACACCTACAAGTACCAGAAAATCTCTGACCAGAAGATATCAAGGACATGCTCAACATTGGAGACATGGAAAATTTCTTAAAATCACACATAGAAGATTTTTGAGAAGATATCAATTTCGATGCAGTAGCAAATGGAGTCAACACAATTGAAGA
>CALETF010000082.1 GCA_937920005.1 uncultured Candidatus Altimarinota bacterium | reverse complement strand
CGGCATGTATTAGTACGAAAACTTCCTGCATCAGAAACACTCGGACGCGTGACAGTCATATGTACTGATAAAACAGGCACACTGACTCAATCAGAGATGAAAGTAGTTGATATATATTGTGATTGAGAGTTGAATCCACCCTGTACAAACGATCTTCTCTTTCATACAGCCATTCTCTGTAACAAGGCATGATACGGTCGTGATTCTGCTGGCATTCAGAAAATCTTCTGAGATCCAACTGAGATTGGTCTTTTAGAGAGTGCAGAGAAATCTGGTTTTATAAAGGAAGAATTAGAAAAAAAATATCCTGTTGTTGTGGAATTTCCTTTTGATAGTGATCGAAAAAGAATGTCGATATTACGTCGAGCAGAGTGATGAGTGCGTTCTTATGTAAAATGAGCTCCAGAAAGAATTCTAGAGCTTGTTCAATTTGAAACTCGTAGTCGAGACAAAATCGCTCTTACTTCTGAACGTCGAGAAGAGCTCAAAAATACACTTCAGAAACTCGCTTCAGAATGAAAAAGAGTCCTCGCGCTTGCCTATAAAGATCTCTCACAAAAAGAATCATACAAACAGGAAGAAGCAGAGTCTGATCTTATTTTTATTGGCTTTATGGCTATGATGGATCCGCCTCGTGTGGAAGTTGCTGATGCTATCAAAACATGCCAGGAAGCAGGTATACGTGTTATTATGATTACTGGTGATTCTGAGCTCACTGCCGGGGCTGTTGCGGGCATGATTGGTCTAGGAAACAATACACTCGATGCAACCAAACTCTCTACATTGTCGGACGATGAATTAGGCGAGAAGTTAAAAACGATTGATGTTTTTTCACGCATTGCTCCTCAGGATAAGCTCAGGATCGTTCGTATACTCAAGTCTCAAGGGCATATAATTGCTATGACGGGTGATGGTGTCAATGACGCACTTGCTCTCAAACAAGCAGATATAGGTATTGCTATGGGTATACGCTGAACTGATGTGGCTCGTGATGCGAGTGATATGGTTCTTTTGGATGATAATTTTGCTTCCATCGTTTCAGCAGTAGAGGAGGGAAGACGCATTTATGATAATACGAAGAAATTTATAAAATATCTCTTGGCGTGTAATTTTTATGAGGTCGTGCTTCTGGCTCTTTGTGTCATTATATTCCGTGATCCACTTCTAGTACCATTTGTTGCTATACAAATTCTCTGGATTAATCTCGTCACTGATAGTTTTCCAGCACTTGCTCTCTCAACTCAAGAAACTGAATCTGATGTGATGAAGAGAAAACCTATTGATGAAAGTCTCTTAGCTGGTATTAAGGGATTTATTATATGGGCTGGCGTGATAGGAATTGCAACAGTCGGGACAATATTTTTTGTTTTTCAGCGCGTTGACTTGGCGCTTGCACAGACTCTTGCTGTTACAAGTTCAGTCATATATCAGATGTTACGATCTCTGAGCTGTGGACGTCTAAAGCCGTTTGATTTACGAGTAAATTGATGGCTCATGATTGCTATTGAATCATCCCTTATTATCCACTTCTGATTACTTGCTTCTCCTTATGCATCAGTGTTTGGTTTTGTTTCATTATGGGAATTTAAACCAGAATATTTTATGTGGATATTTTGACTTCCAATTCTTGGATATATACTTGGTGAATTCAGTAAATATAAAAAAGTATGATAATTGCTTTTGCTTGTGATCACGGAGGCTTTTCTTTTCGAGAAGATATTATTTCTTTTTTGAAAAAAAAATGACATACCGTATTTGATGCATGACCAGAAGAGGCAGATTCCCTTGATGATTTCCCGGATTATTCTTCAAAACTATGCCAGGCTATCATATCTCATAAGGCAGACAGGGGAGTGCTTGTTTGTGGTACTGGAATAGGTATGTCCATCGCAGCAAATAGATTTCGATGAATTCGTGCAGCTGTTGCTTATAATTCTGAAATTGCAAAAATTTGTCGTAGTCATAATGACGCCAATGTTGCTTGCTTCTGAGCTCGTACTATGAATATAGCAGATGTGCTTTCTTCTTTGGATATATTTCTCTCTGAACCATTCCTCGGTGACAAATATCAGCGAAGAAATGATAAAATAGATAGCTCCTGCTAATCTCGGAGAATACTGAGAACTTTTTCTAAATCATCCTTGAGAGGCGCTATAAAATTGTATTCTTTTTCATCGAGAATGAGGTGAAGTTTCCAGGCATGAAGAAATTGTCTCTGGAGTCAGAAATATTTTTGTGCCCATTCATTTTCTGTATCAATTCCATACGTTTTATCTCCCAAAACAGGATGTCATATATTAGCCATATGAACACGTATTTGATGTGTTCTTCCTGTTTCTAGATTTATTTCTACCAGTGAGAATTTTTTTCATTCATATTGAAACACTTCTGTTACTTGATAATGAGTCACTGCATCTCTTCACTCAACAGGATTTTTGACTGTCATTTTGAGTCTATTATTCGGATCACGACCTATTATAGATTTGATTGTCCCATGATGATTTTTTGGTTCTCAGATAACGAGGGTAAGATATGTTTTTTCTACTTTGTGATCGTGGATAAGTCTTTGAAGTTTTCTCAATGTTATGTCATTTTTTGCAACGAGTAAGAGTCAGCTTGTATCTTTATCAAGTCTATGAACTATACCTGGCCTGTCTTCACCCTGTTCCCGGTCAAAGTTTTTTACTTGTGCAATAAGTTGGTTAACGAGAGTTCCAAAACGTCCTATATAGCTCGGAGTGGGGTGTGTATTAAT
>CALETF010000081.1 GCA_937920005.1 uncultured Candidatus Altimarinota bacterium | reverse complement strand
AATATAGAAGACTTTGTTTGGGTCTGCCATTTCGAGGAGCATAGCATCTTCATCATGCAGTTCGTTAAGCGTCACGAGACGATTTTCAAAAAACTTCTTCACGGTTCCTGTCGGTGACTCAACAAA
This sequence comes from uncultured Candidatus Altimarinota bacterium, assembly GCA_937920005.1. Lineage (GTDB taxonomy): Bacteria > Patescibacteriota > Gracilibacteria > BD1-5 > JAGOOR01 > JAGOOR01. The sequence continues at coordinate 7,724 of CALETF010000081.1, read as the reverse complement.
AAGAGTTTTTCCAAGAAGATAACGGATTGGCTCTTCGTGATCAGCAGGAATAAAGCGGACGATTTTGTCGACATTCCCCGGTCGATCTGGATCAAATGTTGGATAACTTCCAATAGCACGCACAGCGCCAGTTTTTGGATCCATCACAATCGCAGAAGCATTATTGGCACCCGTCGTTCTGACTCATTCTGCGAGAGCTTCCATGACAGCATGTTGGATATTTGGATCGATGGTGAGATAGAGATCTGCTCCTTTGATTTCTTGCTCAGCTTCTTCGTCAAAAATAGGACGACCGAGACTATCGCGGCGCTCATCTTTACGACCAGATTTTCCCGCCAGGATATCGTGAAAATATCACTCTATTCCGAGTCGGCCAATACCATCACGATCGACAAATCCTGTTACTTGTGCCAATGCTGGCCCCTCAGGATATTGACGAACAGAGTGATCAACCAACTTGAGACATTTATGAAATGTATTCTTAGTCAAAAACTCTTCCTGATCTTTGAGCGGTTGTTGCTTTGTCAGATTCGTTTGACTCGTTATCTTATCCATCACCTTGAGGGCCACTTCAGGATCCAATTTTTCAACAATATCAACATTTCGATTTTTACGAAGCTCGAGGGCATCATCGAGAAATGCTGGAGTGATTCAGAGAAGCTGGATAATATCATTGACACCTCGAGATCGGTCAAATTTTGTCGGATCAACATAGACGACATCACCTATAACAGAAATACCAGGATTTCCGAGCGCGAGAAGTGTATTAATGGTATTTGAATTGACACCTTCTGCGAGAAAAATTCGAGTCTTATAGAGGCGTCGTGCCTGCTCACGGACAGTTGGTGTAAGGAAGCCAATAATTTGCTCACGAGAGAAATTAAAATTTTCTGGAACAATAAAAGTATTGGTGTATTTGAGAACATTATCAAAACAGCTCACCTGTGAACGATTCACACAGAGATGCTCGTAGACCACTTCTGCCAAAAACGGCTCCATCATATCAATATTACAGGTACCAGAAGGATCTATTTTGAGATCTTTTGCAATAGACGTTGTGGCCAAAATAGTGGTCTGAAAAGGATTTGGAGATTCAGAACGATTTGGATCAATAGTACCATAAATAGTACCACGATTGACAGAGAGTTCGACTTCACGAAGTTGCTGACGGTCAGCTAATTTTTTATAAAACTCATGATCAGCCAAGGTATACCGAGCAAGAGTAAAAATAATAAATACTATGAGACCGAGAAAACATGACAAAACCATCGCAATACGAGATTGTGTCGAGAGGACGTCAAAAATGGTAGCTATTTTTTCAAAAAGTTCGCGCATAGAAAACTAGAGGTAGTGTATCGTTTTTTTGCTTTGAAGAAAGTCGCAAAGGATGCGAACAGACGGAGTTGTGGTAATATAATGAATCACATGTCCGTGCGCCTCAAGCATTTGAGCCATCATCCAGAGTGGTATCGATCGTTGTCCAAACAGAATTTCAGAAGAAATAGTGTCATACACGATGTAGATATCTGTGTAGTGCCCGAGACGTTTCATCAGGGTACGACGAGTACCAAACAGGAGAGGTTGTGTTCAATTCAGTATTTCGAGGTAGATTTTTTTCTGAGTGCTGATGGATTTCGGATGATGATCAGCAATTCCCTCTCATATATCCTGAGCCCAGGACTTGACCGACACTCATTCTGGTAAAATCACAGCACCCGGTTGTTCTGGGAGGACTTTTTTAAGATAAGATATGAGATTCTCTTCATCCGGAGCAATGATATATTCAGACTTCCCTGTTTTTCTCGCATGCGCAGGAGGCACCAGTGAAAGGAAATTTTCTTTTTCAAACAAACCAAAGACACCAAGGGGGAGAAATAATTGTGCAACAGTATGTAGGCGAACAAAGAGTGTGCGAGCTATATCAATTAAGAGAGATATTTCAGACGGAGAAAGCCAAGGAGTCGTACAATGTGGACCAGCAATAGGCTTCACTTCGCCCTCGTATGGCATCTCAGTGGCGATATCTGCCACTATACCCAGTATAGTATCGTTCCCCCAAGGAATGTGCACACTACTCCCTATTTTTACAAATGGACGAAACTCGTCTGGCAAAATATAGGTCAGCAGTGTATCGTCAAAAGACCGAGTATATGGAATAATAGAACAGAACATGATGGATTAAGACATGATTTCTTTTGTCTCGCGATAGGTTTTGAGAGGACTCCAGACAAATTTGGCAGTATCGAGGGTGAGATGACCTGTGAGCTGGACGACAGTGAGAAGGGATTCAGCGATACCAATTGCAAGAGCAAGTGTATCTCGTGGGAGGTTTTTCCCAAGAACATCATTCTCACAGACCTGAATAAAATTTGGAAATATTCGACGGAAGAATGGATACTCGACGTGGTCTGTTCGTATCTCCGCAAACATCTCTTGAAGGTGTCTGTATTCTGGATTATTATTTCACTCAGGGTGCATTTCAGGAAAATCAGTCTGTCGCAAAAAGTCCTGAACTTTTTCTTTCTCACTATGAAACTCATGTTTTTCGAGCTCATGAAGGAGCTCGGCTTTTGCAAGACGAGACATACGAAGAGCCTCTTCTTTTTCTTTTTGAAGTTTTTGTTTGAGTTCACTGTTCTCAGGAGCATCTCATAGACGCTCTGATTCAGGCGGGAAATTATTCTTGTCGTTGCCGTCTTTGACCATATCACTATTCTAGAGAAAAACTCATTTTTTCCAACCTAATCAGCTTTTTTTATCGCATAATCAGAGCTGTTATGTGTCTTGGCACCGAGACCATCCACGATTTTGACACCAAACTCATTACAGACCACAGATTCTGGAATTTCTCCCGCGAAACGATCACCTCCTTTTGTAAAAATTATTTCATCATATTTCCCCGTTGATTTGGCTTCTTCTATGAGAGCACGGAGACTCGCACACACAGTACGATCAGTATCGATGCTGAGAAATACTCGATCAACAGCACGGAGAGCACTTACTACACGACAACGGTAGGTCTCATCTTGGAAGCTTGGAACACCACGTTTGAGTTCAGCTTGTTTGTCGTTATTCACGATAACCCAGAGCTCGTCAGCACCGGCCACAGATTTTGAGAGTTCAAATGAATCAATATGCCCCGGATGAATCGGATTGGCATAGACAGAAGTAATAGCAAGTTTTGTCATAGTTTGTGAAGTATATACAAAAGTAAGAAAAGAAAAATGATTGAATTCGTCGGAAGTCGCCGACTCATTTTTTGCTCTTGTACATGCATAAAATCAAATATATGTTTTATAGTATATTTAATTAATTTGTCAAAAATAATAATGTATGTGGGCTTTATTTATTTACAAAGAAATTTATGAAAAATGTTTTAGCAACATTAGGAATGATGGGTCTCAGTTTAACTCCAACCTGACATGCAGAAGAAAAACCAAAGATTGAAGGCAAGATATCAAGCATTGCTCTATCGTCCGATGATAACATAGGCATCAAATCATCTCTCGAATTAACTGCTGATAAAGTATATTTTTATCTCACACATGGCGATGATCCTCGATTTGGGGCAGAAGGCTTCACATCTGGAGGTATTTCCTGGACAGATAAAAATCTGTCTCTCGGGGCTCGAGGACTTTTGCTCAACAATGAAGAATTCTGAGAAATATATGGAAAATTAGCAGGCAAAATAGACATCTTGGAGGGCATAGATGCTTGGATGAGAGTCGGCATAACAACACCGACAGGCTTCAATTTCGGAAGCGGTTTAAATATAGCAATGGATGAATCAAACAAGCTTCTTATTCTCGGATCTCACCAGGAATGACTTTCAGACGGACCACAAGGCACTCTTATCAAAGCTCAAATAACACACGATTTTGGGAATGGAATCAGTTTCTACAGTAGTCTCGATCATTGGAATGGTGATGACTCAAGTTACTTTGGATCAAACACGCTCGATAAAAACGGTCCTGGATTTGCAACATATGCACTTCATGGACAGGGCTTTACAGGAAATCTATGATTGAAATATTCCCATGACAACACGACGGGCCATCTAAAAGCAAGTTATAACGAAGAGGGATATTGGAATTTCACTGGTGAAATCTCAAAAGAATTATTCGAAAAAGTAACTATGAGTGGCGGAATACTTATTGATACTCGCGATACAAGAAACGTAACAGGTTATGTGGGGATAAAAATATGATTCTAAAATAAAAAATATGTCACTTTCTCTAAAATTCCTCCAAGAACGAGCAAAATCAGAGCTCGAGACAGTCACAACAAAAAATGCTACAATCGAGAATAATCTCTCGGTTATACAATCTTGCACAGTACAAGCTCCTACTATCATTGGACGGTATAAACAATGGTTTGAGAGATATAAACAAGATACAAAAAATCCATCAGCATGGAGAAGGATAGAAATAGCCATTGCAAGAAAGATAAAATGAAAGACGGAAACAGAAAAAAACTATGAAAATGCACGAGAAGGGCTCAGAAGTCTTGCTCTTTTGAGAAAAAAATCAACCAAGTGATTACAAGTACTGACAGGATGGAATATGCCTCGAGAGAAACTCGTAAAACATATTTGAAGCATGGATGAAAAGATTATACGAGAAGCAGAACAAGAATATTATGAAAGAGTTGTACAGTCAGAAAAAAAGGAAGATTTTGAAACATTGATACAGGATAAATGACTCTCTGCAACAATCGAAAAAATTGAAACACTCGATACATATCTCACAACCAATCCAAGTTATAAAGACATGTACGACACACTAGTACGTATGACAAATTCAAGCGTTATTCGTGTATTAGCATTGTATATGATGGAAAAATTTCCAGAAAAAACTCTCGACGTACTCGCTCTAGAGCATGTGTATGAGACGTCTTTTCTTGAAAAGTATTTTGACGAATTTACAAAAGAGTATGAACGCCAAAAATCTCCTTATACATATGTACCACCAGATCAAGACATCATCTATAAAGAACTCTCGAGACACGCACTTCATGCTGATATATACACAAAAATAATCACTGAACATATTCCTATCCCAAGACGTGATCCATTAGACATATACAAATTCAGAAAATATGTCAAACTCCCCCTTCATATCCAGAAAATCATCTATCAAAAAATCAAACATTCTGCTCCAGAATTTGCAGCTTCATTTTGACAAGTTGTCATAGAAAGTATGAATAAGCGCGAGAAAGCTCGATTGATACTAGAATGAAATACCAAAGAAAGACCGTTTATTGAAGAGGCATTTTCACAAGAAGATAAGCACAGCGCAGCTATTGCCTATCTGGATGGAGATGAAAAGTATGATTATTGGGCACACAGAGCAGTGTCTGAGCTCTCTGAAGACGAAAAAAAATACTACGCAAAGAAAATGCTCGAACGAGAAGAAGATACTGCTTTTTTTCGCTTATTTATAGATCAATTAAGCGGTGAAGATATAAATGCGGCTATCGAACTCCTCAAAAAAACAGGACAATCTGGTACGCTCCAAGGGCTTATGAGCTGAGTCATACAAAAACAAGAATCTCTCACTGAGATTCAAAAGAATCTCATTGAAGAATACATTATAGAAACAGTTTTTAGGGAAGAAAAAACATGCCGCTTTTGGCTCAAAGATATGGACATCAAAATCGATGAAACAAATGAGGAACGGATACTAGAAACAGAAAAAGAAAAACTTATACAACACATTTTTGTCACATATTTTGTCCGAGATAAAAATACAGATGATTATTGAAAAAATCAAACATTGGGTGAGCAAGCGCAGAATTTGAAGCATACGCATTTTTATGAATACGTATCAGGATTGATTCGTGGAAAAATAGAAGAGAGAATCTCCATGCTTCAGGAACGAGAAAAGATAAAGGAAAAACTTATAGCATAAAAAATCAAAAATATGACTCCAAATACACCAAGCAATATTGTAGACATCAGAGTTGATGGCTACCCAGAGCCACTTAAACTAGAAAAAGAAGGAAAAACCTGGAGGGTCGTAGACGAAAAGTGAGAGAAATCATTCCTCTGGTGACTCGATTTCAATACATACTGTGCTATGGCCGGACAATGTAGAATCCTCTGACAACAAAAAGTGGAAGACGGGGTGATATGTGTCGTTTTCGATCGATGAGCATTTCACGAAGCTTTTGTAGTACACACACCGAACAATTACAAGCTCGAAGATATGGGAAAATGAACGCGTATTTCCGAGCTACGATACCATGAGAGAATTATGAGTGCATTGACTGGCAAGCAGAATTCTCCAAAAGAGAGACCATTCGACAACAAGATGGTACTATGAGTAACTCATTAATTAAACATAAATAACTATGGAAACTAATCATTCGCAAGCTGATAGCATCAAACTAAAAACAAAAATCTATACTGAACCACTTGAGCTGAGGAAAGATGATGGAATATGGTATTTGATAATTGATTCAACAACAAAAACACCACTACTATGACTTACCTTTGAAGAATACGAAGGATATTCTGAGAAAGGGAAAATACTAGAAATAAAAGAACTCGAAAAAAATGTCGCCGTAGTGCTGGCTGAATTCCTACTACTGAGAAGATTATTTATCGTACAAATACCACGAGAATACAGAATTTCGGCATCTGGTATCAAGAAAAATTGGCAAGATATCATAGCAAAAATTATCTGAATAAATAAGAAAAATGAGGACGAAAAACCGCCTTTTAAAAACGAGATGATGAATCCTAAAAATGCAAAATATCAACTCCTTGCAATACTAAAATGCTCATGAACACACCACATAAAAATATAAAATCATGAAAAACTACACCACTATAGCCCAGATGCGCGAAGACGCTCTCAAGATACTAGCCAAGAAACCAAGCTGGCTCGAACGTATACAATGAAAAACGCAAACATGACTCGATACCTATCTCGAGGGATGAACTGGAACAGGTCAAACAGTACACAACAATGAACGTGCATTCAGGGAAACAGAAATAACACCACAATTTCTCACAGAAAAAGAAATAATATATAAAAACATACCGGGAATTAGTGATCGAGATTTTTGGAAAACAGATACTTTTGTCGCTCCAACTGCCTGGCATAAATTATTTCATCCAGGCGGTGAATATGCCACTTGTCGTGCTGTAGACGCGTATGATAGAGATGGGGTGGGGTTTATGATTGCTTCCTCTTTTTCCCAAACACCACTCGAGCATTTATATTGCAAAAAATGGTATCAAATGATGATCATACAGCAGAAAGGGGTCATGAAAAAAGTGGCAGAAGAAGCAAAAGAAAAAAATGTAAAAGAAGAAACCATTCTTGGCCTTAGATTAATTGCGGACATGTTCCCATTTGTAAAACAAATTCAAATCGTAACCGATAATGCAAAAGGCGCATTTGCAAGATTATCAGGCGGTACTGCACCTGTTTTTGAAGATACAGAAGCAACATTCGAAGAATTAAAAGCGCGTATAATTAAAACACAAGAATATATTCGCTCTGTTGATGTTTCAACAATTGTTGGAACCGAGCAAAAAGAAATTGTCTTGAAATTTGGCGAATTAGTAATGCCATTTGTCGGTTTTTCATATTTGATTGGCTATTTAATTCCAAATATGAATTTCCACCTTACTACTGCTTATAATATTTTGCGCTCAAATGGCGTTATCCTTGGGAAAAGTGATTATTTCGCAAGGTAATTCATTTAAAATCATT
>CALETF010000080.1 GCA_937920005.1 uncultured Candidatus Altimarinota bacterium | reverse complement strand
ACTATTTTGTCGATATAAATAAAAAACAGCTAGAACTAAAAAAAAGAAAATAAGAAAAATTGAGAAAAAATAATTCTCTAAAATAAATTGAGTCTTTAGTAACATTTTGGTTGCAAAGGGAAGTTCTTGAGTTGTTTGAGTGAAAATCATTTTAAATTTTGGAATTACAAAACTAAAAATTGCTATTAAAGAAAAAAAGGAGATCAAATTTGATTATGAAAAATATAACTTTTATGTAAAACCTCTTAAATTAGCATTCTTTGATGGTTTTTGGTATTTACTTGCATTTCATATACAAAAAGATAAAGAAATTTTCAAAAAAAAACACACAAATTTAGAAAAATTATCTTCTTTTTATTAAGTAAATTTTAAAATTTATTCCCAGTCTATTTTTTTTAACATATATTTTCCTTTTTGTATATAAAATAGCAAAATATTATCTAATTAATTATTAACTATAGCAAACTATTTGCTTTATTTATTTGTTTTTAGCAAATATTTATCTAATTTTGTTTATATATTTTATTCAATATTATTTTTTTATGAAACTAACACAACAAGATAAAGCAAGATTAGGAATTGATGCAAGAACTATAAGAAAGTGGCGAAAAGATGGACCATATTTATATGAAATTATTGAAAAAGGTTTTGCATTTGAAGAGTTTGTAAAAACTGCTCAAGAAAAAATTGATGATTTAAAAAAACTAGAAGATAGTTTGAAAAAAGATAAATTAAAGTGATTTAAAAATTTATATAAAGAGTTAAAATTAAGGCTAAGCCTTAATTTTAATTTATCCCATAATATCTGCAGGTGCGTAAACTTCACCCTTCATAATAATTCTTGCACTTCTGCTCATTGTAGCTTTATCAACAATATATTTTCCGTTTTCTTTTTTGATAACTGCTCCAACTTTTAGTGTTCCAGATGGGTGCCCAAACTCAACAGCAGTTTTCTCACCTCCACCAGCAGCTATATTTACTAAAGTTCCTTCAATACAAGCAGCAACTCCAATAGCTACACTTGCTGTTCCCATCATAGCATGGTGAAGTTTTTGCATAGATAAAGCTCTTACATGAAGATCAATTTCACTAGCTTTTACTTCTTTCCCACTTGAAGTTGTAAAATCACTTTTTGGAGCAACAAATGCAATTTTTGGAGTATGTTGTCTAGTCTCTGCTTCTTTTAAATCACTTATAAGACCCATTTTTAAAGCACCATAACTTCTTATTTTTTCAAATCTTGCAAGAGCTTCAGCGTCACTATTAATATCAGCTTGAAGTTCTGTTCCTTTATATCCTATATCAGCAGCATTTAAAAATATTGTAGGAATTCCTGCTGTTATCATAGTTGCTTTAAATGTTCCAATTCCAGGAACTTCTAAATCATCTACTAAATTTCCAGTAGGAAATAACTCTTCACTTGGATCAACTGGTTCTGCAAATTCTAATAAAATCTCTTGGGCAGGGAAAGCAACACCATCAATATAGTAATCTCCCATCTCTTTTACTTGTCCATCAACCATTGTTACATAACAAAGAATTGTTTTTTTGATATTTGCTTGCCAAATTCTTACACAACAAACACCATTTTGTGGCACATTATCAACAAGTCCTTCATGAATAGCAAAAGGTCCAACTGCTGAACTTAAATTTCCACAATTTCCACTCCAATCCATAAAATCTTTGTCAATTGCAACTTGTCCAAAATAGTAATCAACATCGTGGTTTGGAACAGTTGATTTTCCAACTAAAATAGCTTTAGAAGTAGAAGAAGTTGCTCCTCCCATACCATCCATTTGTTGTTTATAAATATCAGGACTTCCTACGATTCTTTGAAGTAATTTATCTCTTTTTGCTGGATTCTCTTGTGCTTCTTTTGGTAAATCAGCAATATTAAAGAATGTACCTTTAGAAGTTCCACCTCTCATATATGTTGCTTTAACCTTAAATTGTGGTTGATAACTCATGTTTTCTCCTGTTTTGATATAAAATTACCTGTAAAAATATTCATAATATCTTTACAGATAATTTTAGGGCAAAGCCCTAAAATTAGTGATGTATTACTTACCTAAAGCAATAACATCTTTAGCGAATTTTTGTAAGATTCCACCATTTTTGTAAACATCAACTTCAGCTGAAGTATCTAATCTACATAAAACGTCAAATTTAACAACTTCACCATTTGCTCTAGTCATAGAAACTGTTAAATCACCTCTTGGTTCAATGTTTCCTAATATATCAAATGTCTCTGTTCCATCTATGTTGTAAGTGTGTCTTGTATCACCTTTTTTAAATTGTAGTGGTAAAACACCCATTCCAACAAGGTTAGTTCTATGAATTCTTTCAATTGATTCAGCAATTACAACTTCAACACCTGCAAGTCTTACACCTTTAGCTGCCCAGTCTCTTGAACTTCCTTGACCATAGTTTGTTCCAGCAACGATAATTAATGGTTGTTTTCTTTCCATATAAGTCTCTATTGCTTCCCACATTCTTGACTCTTTGCCTTCTGGCATAATTTTTGTTAGGCTTCCTTGTTTTACTTTACCATTCTCATCTTTAACCATCTCATTATATAGTTTTGGATTTGCTAAAGTTGCTCTAAGTGCTGTGTTATGGTCACCTCTATGTGTTGCATAAGAGTTTAAATCCTCAAGTGGCAATCCCATTTTTAAACAATACTCACCAGATGCACTATTTGCTTGAATAGCATTTGAAGGTGATAAGTGGTCTGTTGTAATATCATTTGGGAATACTCCAAGTGGTCTTAAGTTTTTAAGAGCTGGCATACTCATAAATGCATCTTCCCAATATGGTGGTTTTTGAATATATGTTGATTTTGCATCCCATTTATAAAATGGCTCAGCTTTTGCACCTTTGTCTGATTTTGCAAACATTGGGTCATATATTTTTGCAAACATCTCTGGTTTTACAGATTTGTAAACAATTGCATCAATCTCTTCATCACTTGGCCAAAGATCTTTAAGTCTTACTTCATTTCCATTTTTATCAATTCCAATAACACCTGTTTCAATATTAACTCTAATACTTCCAGCAAGTGCATATGCAACTACAAGTGGAGGTGAAGCTAAGAATGCCTCTTTAATAAATGGGTGAATTCTTCCATCAAAGTTTCTATTTCCTGATAAAACAGCAGTTGTGTAAACACCACTAGCTGTTGCTTCAGCTTCAATTTTTGGATCAAGTGCACCACTCATTCCATTACATGTTGTACAAGCAAAACCTACAATTCCAAATCCTAATTTCTCTAATTCACCTAAAAGACCTGAATCTTTTAAATAAATTTCAGAAACTTTTGAACCAGGAGCAAGTGAAGATTTTACCCATCTTTTTCTTGTAAGTCCAAGCTCATTTGCTTTTTTAGCTAATAATCCAGCTGCAACAACATTTCTTGGATTTGATGTGTTTGTACATGATGTAATAGCAGCAATTAAAACTGCACCATCTGGCATAACATCATTTGAAATTTCGATTTTTTTAGCAATTCCTCTATCATCAAGAGCTGATACAGGAAGAAGTTTATGTGGTTGAGATGGACCTGCTAATGTTCTTGTAACAGTTGTTAAATCAAATTTAATTGTTCTTGCATATGTTGCTTCACTTAAAGTATCTGCCCATAGACCATTTGCTTTTGCATAAGTTTCAACTAATTTTACTTGCTCAGGAGATCTTCCAGTGATTCTTAAATAATCAATAGTTCTATCATCAATAGCAAACATAGCAGCACTTGCACCATACTCAGGAGTCATATTTGAAATAGTTGCTCTATCACCTAAATCAAGATATTTAATTCCGCTTCCATAAAACTCTAAATATGCAGAAATAACATTGTTATCTCTTAAAAAAGAAGTTAAAGATAAAGCTATATCAGTAGCAGTTATTCCAGCACCTCTAGTACCAGTAATTTCAACTCCAATGATTTCTGGAACCCTCATATAAGATGGATTTCCAAGCATTACATTTTCAGCTTCAAGTCCACCAACTCCAACAGCAATAACTCCAAGAGCATCAACATGAGGTGTGTGTGAATCAGTTCCAACAAGTGTATCAGGAGATGCAATACCATCAATATTGTGAATAACTGGAGACATTTTCTCAAGGTTAATTTGGTGCATAATACCATTTCCTGGAGGAATAACATCTACATTATCAAATGCTTTTTTAGTCCAGTTAATGAAATCAAATCTATCTGCATTTCTTCTATCTTCAATATCTCTATTTTTTTGGAAAGCATCTGGATCAAATCCACCACACTCAACTGCCAATGAGTGGTCAACGATTAATTGAGTTGGAACAACTGGATTAATTTTTTGTGGATCTACACCTTTGCTTGCAACTGCTTCTCTTAGCCCTGCTAAATCAACGAAAGCTGTAAGCCCTAAGATATCATGACAGATAACTCTTGAAGGATACCAAGGGAAATCTTTGTCTGTTCTTTTTTCTATTAATTGAATAAGTGAATCTTTTAAATCTTCACTTGGACATTTTCTAAGTAAGTTTTCTGCTAATACTCTTGATGTGTAGTTAAGTTTTGCAAAAGAACCAGGAGTGATATCTTCAACTGCACTTTTTACATCATAATATTTAGTATCTAAACCATCTAATTGTTTAAGATATTTTTCGTTTGTCATTTTATTTTCCGTTTTCTATTTTTTAAAATTTATTGTAAAAAAAAATTTAGGCTAAATTTAGCCTAAATTTTAAAGATTATTTTCTATCTTCTAGTGGAACATAAGCTCTTGGCTCTGGTCCTGTATAGTTAGCTGATGGTCTAATAATTTTTCCATCTTCTCTTTGTTCAATTACGTGCGCACCCCATCCTGTAACTCTTGCGATAATAAAGATTGGAGTAAACATATCTGTTGGAATTCCCATTTGGTTATATGAAACAGCAGAGAACCAGTCAAGATTTGGGAACATTTTCTTTTGATCCCACATAACTTCTTCAAGTCTCGCAGCTACATCATACATTAACATATTTTTATTCTCTTCAGATAGCTCTTTTGCAACTTTTTTGATAACAACATTTCTTGGATCTCTTGTAGCATAAACAGGGTGTCCAAATCCAATGATAATCTCTTTTTTAGCAATTCTTTCTTTAATATCTTTTTCTGCTTCATCAGCTGAAGAGTATCTTTCTTGAATTCTAAATGCAACTTCATTAGCTCCACCATGTTTTGGACCTCTTAAAGCACCAATAGAACCAGTAATACAAGAATACATATCTGAATTTGTTCCAGCAATTACTCTTGAAGTAAATGTTGAAGCATTAAATTCATGCTCAGCATATAAAATTAAAGATACATGCATAGCTTTAACCCAAGATTCTCTTGGTTTTTCACCATGTAATAAGTGTAAGAAATGTCCACCAATTGTATCATCATCAGTTACAACATTAATTCTTTTTCCATTGTATGCAAAATGATACCAGTATAAAAGCATAGAACCAAAAGATGCCATTAATTTATTAATAATATCTTGAGCTTCAGCTTTTGGATGAGACTCATCTTCTTGATTTAATGCTCCAAGAACTGAACAACCTGTTCTCATAACATCCATTGGATGACAAGTTTTTGGTAATTGCTCTAATGCAATTTTTACACCTTCTGGAATATCTCTAAAAGATCTAAGTTTTGCTTTATATGCTTTTAACTGCTCTTTATTTGGTAATTCACCATGAACGATTAAATATGCAATCTCTTCAAATTCAGCTTTTTCAGCAAACTCTAAAATATCATATCCTCTATAATATAAATCATTTCCTGTATTTCCAACTGTACATAATGCTGTACTTCCAGCTGCTACACCTGAAAGTGCAACAGATTTTTTTGGTTTAAACTCTGTACTCATAGTACTCATATTTTCTCCTTAGTTTGATTTAATTTTAAATAAAATGTTCAAAGCTAATTACTTAGCTTTACCTTTAGAAAATAGTTCATCCATTTTTTGCTCATAAGCGTGGTAGTTTAACATATCGTATAACTCCATTCTTGTTTGCATTGTACTAATAACACCTTCTTGAGTTCCTTTATCTTTTAACTCTTGATAAACATTTAATGCAGCTTTGTTCATTGCTCTAAATGCTGAAAGTGGGTAAAGAACCATTGCAATTCCAACACTTGCTAACTCTTCAGTTGTAAATAAAGGAGTTGCTCCAAACTCAGTAATATTTGCTAAAACTGGTACAGTCATAGCATCTGTAAACTCTTTATACTCTTTTAAAGTGTGAACAGCTTCAGCAAAAATAGCATCAGCTCCAGCTTCAACATAAGCTTTAGCTCTAGCAATTGCAGCAGCTTGACCTTCACTAGCATGAGCATCAGTTCTTGCAATAATGTAGAAATCAGGATCTAACTCTTTTTTAGCATCAACAGCAGCTCTGATTCTATCACACATCTCTTCAGTAGATACTAACTCTTTATTTGGTCTGTGTCCACATCTTTTTGCAGCAACTTGATCTTCAATGTGCATTCCAGCAGCACCACTTCTAATAAACTCTTTAACAGTTCTAGCAACATTAAATGCATGTCCCCAACCTGTATCAGCATCAACGATTAATGGAGTATCACAAATAGAAGTAACTCTTCTAATATCAATACAAACATCTTCAATCATTGTCATACCTAAATCTGGTAAACCATAAGAAGCATTTGCAATTCCTCCACCACTTAAGTAAATAGCTTTGTGACCTACTTTTGTTGCTTGTAATGCTTGGTATGCATTAATTGTTCCAACAATTTGTAGTGGACTTGAAGCTTTTAGGGCTTCTCTAAATTTTTTTCCTGCACTTGTCATCTTTTATATCCTTTAAAAATATTGTAAGAAAATTATATCAATTTTGTTTTTTTTTGTATGTACTATTTTGTTTTAAGAATTTACAATTTTTATACATTTTTTATTATTTGAACATAATTTGTTTTTATGTATTATTTTTGTATTTGACTCACAACTTCTGCGAGTGTGGTACCTCCTCGCCATTTTTTTATGAGTTTTCCTGTGTTGTCGACTTGGACAAAAGTGTGCTGTGCAGTGACACCGTAGAGCTCCTTAAGTTCTTTTTCGTCGTCGTAGCTTGTCTTGAGTATTGTGAGGTCTGCTGGTATGTTTTTGAGATTGGCTTCTATATCTTTATTTACCGCGATACACGTTGGACACCAGTTAGCATGGAAAAAGAGTACTACTTGTCCCTTTGCTTGAGCTACTGCTGTGCTTGTATACGGGAGATAAACTCCACCAGGAGCAATAGCCTTTGGTGTATCACTTGGTGTGATATCTTTTGGTGTTTCTGGAACTACTGGAGATGTAGGATTTTTTGCGTCTGTATTTGTTTCATTGTCTGTTTCTTCTACGACAGTTTCTGTTTCTGGTGTTGTTGCTTTTTGCCATGGGAGAGTACAGCTCGATAAGAGGAGAGATCCGATGATGGCAGTTGGGATGATGAGTTTTTTCATAGAAAATAAAAGTAATAAAAACGAACAAGGATATGCTAAGGGAAAAACCTTTTCTGTCCACGTATTTTACTTTACTTTGGGAAGAGGATTGTATACTTTTTTCGATTATGCTCACAGAAACGCAACACTTCCTCAACTGTACTCTGGATACTATAACACAGGATGAAATTCCACTCCTTCAGTCTGTTATACAGTACCACCGTACTCAATACTATAATGATACGCCGGTCATTACTGATGGGGAGTTTGATATGCTCTATGCTCTTCTCGTCGCAGCAGAAGAAAAATTTCATATCCACGATGTATTAAGTCCAACAAAAGAAGTGGCCCGTCTCGATGAAGATAATCATTTTACTAAGGCGCCACACCTGCATCAGATGATGTCTCTCGATAACACGTATAACGCAGAAGATCTCAGAGATTTCGAAGTGCGTATACGTCGTATTCTCGATAAAGAAAATACAATACAGGGTGAACTAGAGTATGTCATTGAATACAAGTTTGATGGCCTCGGCATAGCTCTCCTCTATGAACAGGGGAAACTGGTACGAGCATTGACTCGTGGCGATGGGCAGATAGGCGAAGACATCACGCTCAATGTCCGTGAAATTGCTCACGTTCCACAATCTATACCACACACAGGTACCATAGAAATACGTGGGGAAGTGGTGATGCCTCGAAGCGCCTTTGATGAGCTCAATAAAAAGAGACTACAGACAGGAGAAAAACTCTTCGCTAATCCGAGAAATGCTGCCAGTGGAAGCCTCCGTCAGCTCGATCCTACTGTCACTCGTGAACGAGACCTCCTTTTTTTCGCTTATTCTTGCCCTGACCTCGAAGAGCTCCATAAAAATGATACTCAGGAAGAAGCGACGTATTTTTCTCTTATACAAAAACTTGGCACTTGGGGTTTTCAAACATCTGCTCAATGGTTATGAGGTGCTCTCTTTTTTGAAAGAAAAACTGGCATTGAGTCTATCATCACTATGATTCATGAAATGGGTAAAAAGCCTATCTGTCCTTTTGATATTGACGGTCTGGTTATCAAAATCAACGATCTCCATCTCTGGTCACTCTTAGGTATGACATCGCACCACCCTCGTTATGCTATTTCATTTAAATTTCCAGCCGAATACGCTCGTACGAGAATTATTGAGATAGAGCATTCTGTTGGCCGTACTGGCACTATTACACCTGTCGCCCATGTTGAGCCGGTGAACATCATGGGAGTAACTGTTCAACACGCAACTCTTCATAACTATGATGAGGTTGCGAAAAAAGATTTGAGAATAGGAGATCGGGTTTTTATTCATCGTGCAGGTGAAGTTATCCCCGAAATTATTGCTCCTATTATCGAAGCTCGTACGTGAGCTGAACACATTATTATCCCTCCAACTCACTGTCCTATTTGTGAATCGCCAACTCATAAAGAAGGTGAGAAAATCGCTCTTCTCTGTAGTAATCCTGCTTGTCCTGCCCGTGAGATGCAGGCGCTCGAATGGTTTGTCAGCAAACATGGTGTCGATATTGATGGTTTTGGTCCAAAGCAAATTGAGCTCTTTCTTGAGCTTGGCTGGGTGACTGATATGGCATCTATCTATGACCTCAGAGATTATCGTGATGAATTCCTCCAGATAGAAGGATACAAAGAAAAATCAGTGGATAATCTCCTCAATGCTATCGAGGAGAAACGCATGCTTCCTATTGATCGATTTATAGGTGCTCTTGGTATACCATGAGTTGGGAAGCGCACAGCGAAACTCCTCGCGCCATTATTTCAGACAGTCGATGATGTGCTTCATTTTCATCTCAGTCTTTCTGAGCTTGAAGGGGTGAAGGATATCGGTCCTGGTACCGCAGCAACTATCAGTACGTATTTTGAGACCCATAAACATCTCCTTGAACGGCTCCTGGCTCGTGTGACCATCGTATTTCCAAAAACTATTGAAAAAATCTCTGGCACACTTGCTGGGAAAACTTTTTGTGTGACCGGAACATTTGATATCTCTCGTGATGATACTCATGCTCTTATCGAAGCGAATGGTGGGGAAGTGCGTACAGCTGTTTCAGGGAATTTGGACTATTTGATTGCTGGGGAAAATGCCTGAAGTAAAAGAGAAAAAGCACTCTCACTAGGTGTGAAAGTATTGAGCTGGGAAGAGTTTCAAAAACTCCTTGGAGACTTATAGATATTTCACCATATATCCTTCTTCGAGCGTGTATCAGAGTTTCTCAAAATATGGTCGTACGCCCACTCAGGCGATAACGGCTATTTTTTTGATATCAGGGTATTTTTCTCGGACGATTTTCTCTGCTTCTGCAACCATTTTTTTCCCAAATCATCGGTGTTGAATAGCGGATATATCTTCTTCGCCTATACCGACTTGTTCCCCAAAAGTATGTATTTCTCGTATAATAGCAGCTCACTCGAGTACTGGTAAAAAGTGAGATTCTTTTGTGAAATATTGTGATGGTATGCGGAGTCGGAGGAGGGAATAGAGCGTGGCATTATCTGGTGCATTATCTGG
Source organism: uncultured Candidatus Altimarinota bacterium (assembly GCA_937920005.1). Taxonomy (GTDB): domain Bacteria; phylum Patescibacteriota; class Gracilibacteria; order BD1-5; family JAGOOR01; genus JAGOOR01. Next base: position 21,896 of record CALETF010000080.1, on the reverse strand, counting down.
TGATGTTATGTATCCTGACTGATGTTTTGTATTGTCTCATATTTCTTCAAAAGTGATGAGATAGTCGTGACCTTTTGATGCTTCGTATTCTCGAGTAACGAGATGGATATTTTCTAATTGAAAGAGTTTGCCTTTTACCTCTCTAGAAGCTGTATCAACGACCTTTCCGCCGCGACTCGTGAGGAGTTCTTCGGCGACTTGTCGGAGATTCGCCAGATGTGATCCGTGGAGTATTTGATGAGCTGGTATATCACGATAGACACGATTGAGTCGGACGTATGGCGGTACCATCTCAAGGAGGTCTGCCATAAGCGCTATAAGGGTCTCATCATCATAGGCCTGAAATCCTCCTTTTTTCCATATTTGTGTGAGTTCGCTCTTGTCTGTCACCATCATAGGATATATCTTCAGCTCATCGGGACGGTAATCCGAGTTTTCAAAGACCTCTTTGAGCGCTTTTTTATCAAGTTCTGGCGTCGAACCAAGGAGATTGGGCATCATATGTGCACACACCTTAAATCCTGCATCTTTGAGCATCCTTGTCGCATGGATTGATTCGGCGTTCCCATGTCAGCGTTTGTTTTTTTCATTTATTTCATCAATGGTCGTTTGATAGCCTATTTCTACGCGCGTTACGTCATAACTTCTGAGACGTTGTATTTCCTCAACGGTTATCCAGTCAGGACGCGTTTCTATCTGGATTCCAACAACACGAGATTTGGCTTTCATATTCCGTTCTTTTGCTTCTTCAAGAGTTTTACTCTCTCGCATTTCAAAGCCTTTTTTTATCTTGAATTCTGCGAATTTGTCAGTGCCAGTCGAAGTTCATTCAATAAATGGTTCGAGTTCTGCATAGGTCGTGTGGGCATCATAAATAGCCTTGATAAACATCTCTTGATACAGCTCTGGATAGACTGACCATGTACCTCCAATAATTCGTACATCACACTTATCAATACAGTGTCCTGTGATTCTGAGGCCACGAAGACGGTTGTGAACTTGTTTCACTGGATCAAATTCATTCATTTCTGCACGCATGACTGCTGGCTCGTCGGGTATATAGCTCCGAGGAAGCCCAACAAATGTCGGACAATAGATACATTTCCCAGGACAACCCCAGAACTTCGTCAGAAGTGAGATAACTGCTATACCTGATTGATTACGGACGCCTCGTTTTCGAAAGATTTTTTCTACCCTGGCTGATGGAGTGATGCGAGCATCGCTAACCATTTCATGATATCGTTCTATGAAGGCGATATTTGGTATTGGTTTGACTGTCTTGTGAACTGAATAAATCTCATTGCAGAGTTTTTGAAAGTCTTGTTTATTTTGTATGTTCTCGTCTTTTGTGACTGCGAGAATGATTTCATCAATAATGTCGGTAGAGTGCTTATTCAGAAAGAGGTATTAAAAAGCCTCCATAGTGTATGGAGGCGAGGAGATATGTCGAGAAAACTATGCAGCTTTCTTTGCTTTCGCCATACGAGCGTTGAATCGGTCAACAGCACCAGTACGGAGAATACGTTTTTCACCAGTATAAAATGGGTGAGAAGCAGAGGAGATTTCGATATAGACGAGAGGGTATGTCTTTCCGTCGACATCAATAGTTTCCTTTGAATCGAGAGTAGAACCTGCTATCAGAGTATAGCCAGTGCTAAACTCCTTGAAACAGACCTGTCGGTATTGTGGATGGATATCTTTTTTCATAGTTTGAATGGAAAAGTATGAGGCGATTATAAAAACTTTCCCAGAAATGCAAGATTTTTTGTAAAATATCAAAAAATATAGTAGTATTTTCTTATATATGAAGAAACTAGGCCATTTACATCTAGAAGGCGGTAGATACGACATTTCTCCTGAGATTGCTCAAAAATTAGCTCATATTTCAGACGATAAAGTACTTCTCATTGATGCGAAGTTATCTATTCGTGAATGGCATTGAGAGCCTGAAATGCAACGTTATGCAATTGGTCATGATCTTAAAAAAAATACCTTTTCATTGATTCCTGTTCCTCCAGAATACGAATGACAAACTTTTGTGGTTTTAGAAACATCAAAAGAAAAAGGTTCTCTCCGTACTCTTTTGGATAAAAATAGATCAAAAATTCGTACTTTGCTCTATGCAGCCGGCATTACCGCAGCTTTTTTGCCTATTGAGATTCATTTATGGAATCAAATAAAAGGGAAGGAACATCAAACAGATTTGCCAAAGAAAAATGTTCCAATGAAGCAAATTGAAGACATCCCTGTGCAAACTTTTTCTGTTTCTGAATTGCTCAAAAAAAATAACATAACACTTGATGATTTTTTACTCAATAATCCCTGAATTCCTGTTGAGGATGGTCATTCACTTGAATCACTCTTGCACACTAAAATCTCTCTTTCACCTCAAACTGATCTATCTGCTGCTAGAGTGACAGTTCTGGAAAATCCATTTGTTTTTCTTCTGTGAAAATGAATGAGTCTTGATACTATAGCACAGAACTCTGTTATTCAGCAAATACTTGATGAGTATTATACTGTCCTCGAATCTATGATTGCTTCTGAATGTTTGCAAAAAGATGGCAATATACCAAAAGACACAATCGGTTGATCTGATATACATAAAGGTGAGCAATATGCAGGTATTAATATGAATTCTGCAAAAAATTCTGGTAATTCAGAAAAACTGAAACATGCTCAAGAAATTGCTGCTTGTTATGTATCAGGTGACCAGAAAAAATTACGGCAATTAGTGAAAACGTATTATATTTTGTATTATTTCCCATCTGTTTTAAGTCCTTCATCTGCTATTTCATCTTTTCTCTTTGATACATCCATGAATCGTGGTATGAATTCTATTCAGCCAATTTGTAAGATGGCTATAAATGCAATTACATGAAGAAAATATGTTTTCTCTGATTCTACAGAAAAAGCTGTAGATAAAGAATGAAAAGCATTTACTAGGCATTCTTGGAATATTGAATGGACATCAGAACATCAAAAAATATGGGATGTTCTCTGTACGCGATTTCCATACCAATTAATGCAACATTTACGAGACGCCCGGCGTGTATATGAAGATGGTACATATGGGCAGAGAATTTCTATTCGTCCTGCTCTTGAAAATCGTTGGAACAAGGCACAGGAATCAGCTGAAGAAACGTTTCTGCCTGCTACCTATAGAACTATCTCATATCATGATAGCGTAGCTATGATAGAAAAATCTCTGACTGAGAAAGTGCCGACATATAATAGTGTTTGAAAGCCTATCATCTATCGTGTTCAGAGAATACACAATCCTACAAAAGAACAGGCCAAAGCAGAAGAAGTGTACAAAAATACCATTGCTCAACCTCGTCCAAAGAAAGAAATGGTTTTATTTCATGGTACCGCTTCTGGTGTTCTCGGTAAAACTGATGAGAGAATTCGAGATTTATGATGATTTAATGCACTATATAAAAGCTCAGCTGCAGCGTATGTTATAACGAGTAAGGGCCTTATTTTTGAGTTTTTTGATCCTACAAAGTGATATGGAGCCGCCAATGCAACTCGTATAGCCGAGAGTACCGGTGTGTCTAAAGAAGATTTTAATTTCAACGATGCTTGTGTCGGTGTCGAGCTTTGTCTTCGAGGCTATAAGGGTGGACCTTTTTCTGATAGTGAGCATGCACGATATTGAGTTGAGCCACCAACTGATGCCCAAAAAAAAGCATGTATAAAGCTATGACTCTATCTCAAGAATAAACTCGGCATACAACATATCGGTACATCTGCTGATCCAGTTCGTGATCATACAAAATGTTATGACGATCGAGGAAAAATACGTATCGGTCCAGAATATTTAGTTCCTGAGGCTCATTGTGATGATTTTTCTCCTGAAGATAGAAAAGAGATGGGTATAGAATCTCCTGAAGATATGGCAAAAATATTTTGAAATAAAGGTAATCTTTCCAGTGTGTTTGAATTTGGCATGCCTGTACACAAGAAATTGACCATTCAATAATTTGCGAATATCATTTTTCATCTAGAATGTTTTCATAAAACTATTACATACTTTATGAAAAAAATTCTTTCTTTTTGGTGACTTTTTGCTCTCGCATTTTTACTTACTGTGAGCACTTCGTATGCGATTTGATTGGACGCAAATGTTGTTATTGTTTTACTCTTTGTTATCTATATATCGTTTCAGCTATACTCTCTTCTGCAAGCCTATAAATATGGTCGAGATTGGATATTGGCGAGTATATTTTTGCAGGCAGTTATGGCGATGTGTTCACCACTCTATTTCTCAAATTTTGGAGATCCAGTCTATGAATATATCACAGGAACTTGGTTTGATACATCTGATTCGCTTTTCCCGTGTCAGCTGTGTTGGTGGGCTCGTATTATGATGTTTCCGATAGTTCCACTTTCTCTTATAGCTCTCTACACGAAGAGTAAGCCTATTCTTGGTTATATATATGCTATTTCTATTCCTGGCATAGCTCTCGAAACATTCCACTACTTGCTTCAGAAAATTAATATCCCTAATCCATTTGGTTGTACAGCTGCTCATCCATGTGCTGCAATCGATGTTGATTATTTTGGTTTTATTACCATCCCGTTTCTTTGTCTCTTAGCTTTTCTTGTTATCCATATTTTTGCGACGCTCGGTCTCTTTTCAAAAAAGATTGAGAAAGCTACAAAATAACTATACTTGGGTCTGCGCCCAGGTGGTGAAATGGCAGACACAACGGCCTTAGAAGCCGTCGCCGCAAGGCATGGAGGTTCAAGTCCTCTCCTGGGCACCATAAAAGCTAAAGCTTTTACAAGAAACACAGAAAAGAATTCGAACCTCCAGTACTCGCTTCGTTTTACTTTTCCCTCGTTTACTCGGCGTAAAACTTGCTCCCGGTTCAACTCGAAATGCCATTTAAGGCATTTCTCCCTCCTGGGCACCAAATGAATTTAAAAAATCCCCGAAAAGGGGATTTTTTATGCTGCTATTTTTCTTCCCTGATCCTGCATAACTCTCAGTCGATAGATTAAATCATCTTTTTCTGTTATTTTTTCGCTTCAGCTTAAACCAGCTTTTTCATCTCTTATGGAGAGGGACATAACTTGAGACGTCATCTCTCATATAATTTCAACAACTTTCATGGTTAAATCACCATTTCTGTAATTACCAACGTATAATTCTTCATCTGCATCAACACCATTCCACAATCTTCTCAGCCTACTGGTTATTAGTTTTAATTCTCCAGTTGTTCCAGGTGCTTTTTGGAATATATCGACTAGTTCTTGTTCAGGACTTTTTGTATCTCGTGTAGAAATCATAGAATTTTATAATTTCTTCAATTCTATTTCTTCTTTGAGATTGTCAACTAACTGGCTCAGAGTAACTTCTGTCTGTTCCTTTGTTTTGTAATTTCGCACAGCGACGCCGTTATTTGCTTCTTCTTTTTCACCGACGACGAGGATGTAGTTGATATGTGCTTGTTCAGCATTTCTCACTTTCTTATTGAGACCATCAGATGAGAAATCTCCTTCGGCACGGATACCTGCTTCTTTGAGAGCTTTGAGGACTTTTTCAGCATAGTCGTTGAATTTTTCGCCTACTGGTACAACGATAGTCTGACGAGGAGCCAGCCAGAGAGGAAAGACTCCAGCAAAGTGCTCAATCATGACACCCATAAATCGTTCAAGTGACCCAGAGATAGCACGGTGGATAACGACTGGACGTTCTTTTTCACCTTGTTCGTTGACGTAGCTGAGATCAAATCTATTTGGGAGATTGAAGTCGAGTTGAATCGTTGCAAGTTGCCATTGACGACCGATTGCATCCTTGAACATGAAGTCGAGTTTTGGCCCATAAAATGCTGCTTCACCCTCGATTCTCTTGTACGGGAGGTCAAATTGTTTCGCTGCTTCTTCGAGTGAAGATTCTGCTGTATCCCAGACATCTTTTCCGCCGAGATATTTCTCTGGTGTTGCTGGATCGCTGACTGAGAGAGAAACCCAGTAATCTTCAACCATTCCGAGTGTTGTATAGAATTCTTTGATAATAGAAACGATAGTTCCTACTTCTTGCTTGATCTGTGAGACACGGAGGAAGAGATGACCATCGTCCTGAGTGATAGCGCGAACACGAGTGAGTCCTGAGAGTTGTCCTGGCTTCTCATCACGGTAGACGGTTGCTGGCTCGAAATATCGAATCGGCATATCACGGTAGCTCCACTGATTATCAGCAAAGATTTGCATGTGGTGAGGACAGTTCATCGGTTTCATACAGAAGTCTTCTCCATGACCACCCTTCACACGGAAGAGTTCGTGACCAAATTTGGCAGCATGCCCAGATGTCTCGTAGAGGTCTATCTTTGCAATATGTGGAGTCCAGACTCTTTGATAGCCGTGATTTTTGTGGAGTGACCAGAGATAGTCTTCTATTTCCTTTCGGATAATCATACCATTTGGTTTGAGGAGGGGGAGTCCTGAACCAACGAGATTTGAGACGGTGAAAAGATTCAATTTCTGACCGAGAATACGGTGATCTCGCTTTTTTGCTTCTTCTTGTTGCTTGAGATAGGCATCGAGTTCTTCTTTTGTTTCAAATGCTACGCCATAGACACGTGTGAGCATCTTGTTTTTTTCATCACCTCTCCAATACGCACCAGCGATACGTTCGAGTTTAAAACTATTCTCATCTATCTCTGCTGTTTTCTCGACGTGAGGTCCTGCACAGAGGTCATCGTAGGTGACTGTTCCATTTTGGAGTGTATTCGTATAGACACCGAATTGTGTCTCACCTTCCGCGGCTAAATCCGCGATCAGTTCGAGTTTGTATTTATCACCTGCAAATTTCGCTTGAGCTTCTTCGAGCGTGAGAAAACTCTGAACAAAGAGTTGATTCTGCTTGAGAATATGCTTCATTTTTTTTTCGATGTCCTTGAGATGTGCTTCAGTGAGTTGAAAATCACCGAAATCATAATCCTGATAAAAACCATTATCGATAGCAGGACCGACACCACGGAGAATAGTGAGGTCTGGAAATGTCGCAGCAATTGCTTGGGACATAATGTGGGAAAGCGAGTGGCGCTTTGTAGAGAGTTCTGACATAAAAAAGTGGGTTATTATTTTAGATTATTTAATTTTTTTTCTGCCTCTTGTTCTTTATCTAGACAATTTTTAAAATCTTTTTTATATTCATCTGAGTCAAACATGTTGTTGCACCAATTTTTTGTGTTCCATTCAAATAACTGCTCTTTCGATCAAACTGTAAATACAGTTGTTCCAGTGTTTTCTCAAACTGTATAAACGCATGAATTTAATTTTGGGCTATAAAAAATTTCTTTAATCCACAAACCCAGATTTGACCATTCTTTATCTAATTCTTGCTTATACTTCAAACAAACTTCATTTTTATTAAAGATTTCACTTTTACTCATTCCTAAACCACAAGCACTGAGCAGGAGAGACGAGATGAGAATGAAAGGGAGGAGTTTTTTCATAAAATTATTTTTTTCTGAATATATTAAATATTATCCAACAAGAAGTGAAAACAATTGTCAGAACAGGTACTCCAAAAATTATTATAAAAATTGTTTGAAATTCATGCATGTAATCTATAAAAGAGCATTTCCATGTTTCGTATTCACCAATAAGGGCTTCACACATTGGATTAGCTATGTAATTAAAGATGATCAGCAGTGATATTATTATTATACTGAGTAGTCAACAGATAGTTAATTTTTTCAGTAATGAGAGTAGCTTTTTCATAGATTAGTTTTTTGCTTTTAAATCTTCGATAAGCTGATTGAATTGAGCACATTGTCATTCGACTTTTTCTTTCCAACCAGTTTCGTTATATTCAAAGTCACAAGATGCTTCATTGAGATTTTCAGAAATGCCATACTCGTATGCTAAAACTTTATACGCTTGCTGTCAGTTTGGTTCTTTTTTGCCTGCATATGTTGTTTCAGAATAGTAGCATTTATTGTTTTTTGGACTATAAAAAACTTCATTTAAATTTCTATCGTTTCCATCTTCTTGTGTTTTTTCTTTTAGTATCTCATTTATCTCGGGAGCGTATTTATCACACTCGATTCCTTGTTTTACATTGTTGTTTGTAACTGGAGTTTTTTCTTCATTTTTTATGCATGCTGACAGCGTCATCATAATCAAGAAAAGAGCGGCGAATGGTTTCATATAGAACAAGTTATAAGAGGTAAAAAAAATCTCACCGAAAGGTGAGAGCTTTAGTCAAAAGTTCTCTAAACGATTAGCATGTAGTTCACAGTCATGTCATAGGGTGAGAGGTGATTGAGAGTATTATAGGCAGTTTCCTTATTGTGCAAAATTTTCTCGTCATTTTCATTGGAGGCATTTTATCGCTCTTTGTTGTGCGATGCGCATTGGCTCGAAAAGACTACGAGGGAAATATACTATTCATCCATTTATATTGCTTGCGTAGTTGTGTCATAACTCTGTTTTTCCTGTGAGAGGGTGAAGGTATTTCTCTCTTATATCCAATCTGAAATTTGGGTCTATTTCATCGGAAGGTCTGAAACTAAAAATATGCATACCACCCGTTGTTTGCATAAGGCTCACTCGTATAGGCCAGTTTGGTATACCTTCTTTGAAATGAGGATGTGTTTCAGGAGTATTCATTATTTCTTCAATTCTTTGAGTCCCATAGAATCCTTGAGGATGACGTTTCCTGGTTGATTGAGGATTCTACCGATGAGTTTATCACCGAATTTGAGACGTTCTTGGAATTCTTTTTCTGAGATGACAGCGTATTTGATTTTACGACCAAAGAAGTGTTTCGTGAGAAAGAGGTTGAAATTGTCCTTATCAATATCACCGATGACGAGGATGTCGATGAGATTGTTTGTTGATTCACGGGTCATGTCTTCGAGTCCACCACCGACAACGAGGAGAGAGAGATTGTGTTTGCCTCTGAAATATTCATTGAGTTTACCCATTGCATCGAAACATTTCCCAAAAATCATCTGAAGATCAGGGAGGATATCGCAGGCGAGATTCAGTGAATAGTGTTTGGTATTATCTTCCCAACGAGATTTCAGGATTCAGAGATTTTCGAGGTTCTCGAGTTCACGACGGACGGCATTGATTTGCTCATCTATATCACGACAGAGCTCTCTGATAAAGAAGTCTTTTTTAGGGTTGAAAGTATGCTCCAGGAAGAATTTTTCGAGGAGTTTCTTTCGACAATTTGATCAGAAGAGTTTTTCTAATGCTAAGCTCATAAGTTAAGTACAAAGTACAAAGGACAAGATACAAAGTAGAGGACTTTTCTCTGATGTTTGAGATAATAGTGGTGTTTTGTTTTTAGTAAAGCTACTTTCCAACATTTTTGTACTTTAGTATTTTGTACTTTGTCTTGACCTAGGTGTAATCTTGTCTTCCTTTGAGGGCGTTCATCAGTGTGAGACTGTCGACATAGTCTATGTAGCCTGCATTTGGGAGGCCACGAGAGAGTCGTGTCATGCGAATATGCGTTGGGAGATGCTCACGGAGATAGAGTGCGGTTGCTTCGCCTTCAAAGTTTGGATTTGTTGCAATAATAACCTCTGATACATGACTGATTCTCGTGAAGAGAACATCAAACGAGAGGTCTCTCGGACCACGTCCGTGAAGGGGAGAGAGTGATCCTCCGAGGATGTGATAGAGTCATTTGTAGGCGCCAGTTTGTTCTATCGCGAGGAGATCGGCGTATTCTTCGACCACACAGATAATATTTTTGTCTCGCTTGTCATTGCTACAATAATTACAGACTGATTCTGAAATATCCTTGAGTGCTCCACAGGTAGGGCAGACGTCGATATTTTTGTAGACATTGATGAGCTTTTCTGAGAGTTCGAGCGTGAGTTCTTTTTTCTTTGTGAGAATATGAAATGCGAGCTTCATTGCTGTTTTTTCTCCTACTCCGGGGAGCTTTGCAAAAGCATCTATCAGATATTTGAGTGTTTCTGGCATGTTATTGTTCTATGGATACGTAGGTAGTATTTTCTGGTCGTATAGTGACTGTTCTGTCGTCATGCTCATCGAGTTCATTTTTTGATTCTTGTTTCGCTATCTGTGCTCGGAGGAAATGCTTCTCTTGTTGTTTTTCACGACGTACACTCTCTATTCTGGTCATCTGATAACCACTATTGGCACTCGAGTTCAGAGTCCAGACGTAGAGAATACCGAGTATCACAATCAGTACCATCGAGAGTATGTAGGCGCGATGAAATGAGAGATAGAGATGTTCTCGAGTTTCTTTTCGAAGTGATTGAAATGTTTTTTGGAGATGTGAGTAGAGGAGGTATTTGTTCATACTAGCGTTTTGTGGCTACTCGGAGAAGGGCACTTCTCGAGCGGGGATTTTGTGCTATTTCGGCTTCACTTGGGGTGATCGGTTTTTTTGTGATTGTTTCGAGTGTCCCTGGTGTGACATCATGTCCTGTGATTGGATCGATGACAGCCTCGGATTTTTCTCGGAAAAAATGCTTCACAATCCTATCTTCCCCTGAATGAAATGCAATTATAGAAATACTCCCTCCGCTCGCAAGTCTATCATGCGCGACATGGAGCATTTTTTTGAGTGAACTATATTCGTCATTGACGGTGATTCGGAGTGCTTGAAATATTCTCGTCACTGAATCCTTCCAAGCTTTTGTGACTATATCAGCGAGTTCTTGTGTTGTTTCTATCGGTTTTATGGCGCGTGCTTCTATGATTTTTTTGGCGATAAAACCCGCTCGAGATTCATCCCCATAGACTCGAAATATTTCTGCCATTTTATCATAGGGGAGAGTGTTTATGAGTTCTCTTGCTGTTACTCACTTACTCGTATCGAGACGCATATCGAGTGGACCATCGAAACGAAATGAGAAGCCACGTTCTGCTGTATCAAAATGTACACTACTCACCCCGAGATCTGCATAGAGCGCTGTAATATGCGTCAGTCAGAGACTCTCAAGAACTGTATCCAGTTCACTAAAATTGCTGTGAATAAAGTGGAGTGTTGGGCTGTTTTCTTTTGGGATATTTTTCTGGATTCGTTCTCGTGCTGAGGCGAGATTGGTTTCGTCACAATCGAGACCAATAAAAATATCTCATCTACCGAGCTTCGCTATGACACCACTCGCATGGCCTCAGAGACCGAGCGTGCCATCGACGATGATATTGTGTCATTTTTCAAAAAAATGGAGAGACTCAATGAGCTCTCCGTATAAAACAGGTATATGTTTTTCTGGAATCGGGGACATTATTTTTTAGCTTCAGTAGGTGCAGGAGTAGGAGTGATAGTTTCGAGACTGCATCCATTTTTGAATGCAATTTCTGGATTCTCTTTGAGGATCTTGATATATGTATCACATTGTTGAGCGATACGATCTGGAGCATCGTTTTCAATCTTTCGTTTTGTTTCTTCGAGGATTTTCTCGTGTACTTCTTTTCGTGCAGGAGCAGCCTTATCGAGAGAACATTCGAGGTATTTGATAAATGGAGCACATACTTTTGCTGCTTGAGCTTTGCTTTCGATAGAAGTTTCTGCTGTGATAGGAGCGTTTTCGTCAACACTGCTTGATTTCCCACATGATGTGAGGATGAGTCCCGCAGCACAGAGAGCAATTATTGTTTTCTTTTTCATAAAAAATTGATTAGTGAGGAGATGCTACCGAACTAGCCCTGCTTGTCAACGTCACCTACTTGACAGTTTGTGATAGAAATTTCTCTTCATCCTTCTATTTCTGTGAGTGTGATGATTTTTGTTGGCTTCACAGTCTCAAATGTTTTTTCTGGCCACTCGATGATGCAAATACTGTTTGGGTTATCAAAGATTTCTTCTGCTCCGATCCTTATTAGGTCATCCGCGTGTTCTATTCGATAGAGATCGAAGTGATAGAGATTGTTCGGATAGGTCTGATAGTATGTATACGTCGGAGAGGTGATAGTGGCTTCTGGATTTCAGAGAAAACGTCGAATGAGTGCCTGAGCAAATGTTGTTTTGCCAGCTCCGAGTTGTCCTATGAGGAAAATCCTATCTCCTGGCACGAGATCGAAGAGGACTTCGGGGAGTGTTTCAAGTGTTATTTTCATGGGAAAGATTGTGTGTATTGTGTTTGATAGCGTGCGTGTCGCTCTGCGAGCTTTTGACAGAGCTCTTCGTATTCTTGTTCTATTGTATTGATACTCCCGAGAATATCATCTACTTTTGCATCACTTTGATGCGCATAATTCCAGCCTATTTCTTCGAGAAGCGTGTTTGTTTTTTGGCTGTAACTGATGGCTACAAACGGTACATGATGGGTGAGAGCGAGTATCATGCTATGAAGACGCATGGAGAGAACGATATGACATTTTTTGTAGGCCTCGAGTGTTTGCTCTATGCTCTGTGTTGTAGAAACTCCAGGAAATAAAAAATTCTGGAGATAGTATCCATCGTGAGATACTTCATCAGTCGGATGAAGTGAATGGGGGAGGAGTAATATATCGTATCCTTGGGAGAGGAGTTTTTTTATGAGTTCTTTTGTGACCTCATCACTCAAAAATCATTTTCTCATGGCTATACCAATAATTTTTGATTTTTCTGTTTTCTGTGCTGAGTAGTTCAGGACTGGATCGGGGAGGAGAGTTGCAGTAAATCACAATGCTTTCACGAGTTCTTGGCTTTTTTTGTCACGAACGGTCATGGTTGCATTTTCAAATATCCCTTTTGCAAAAGGTTGTATCTCTTCTCGTGTTGCACTGACTCAGAGAGAGAGGTAAGTGAGAGGTTTTTTGAAGAATTTCGTTATGACTGCTCGCATCCACCACAGACGGAGAGGAGAGTGTCACTCTTCATTTTTGCTATACAGGAGTCCCCCTCAGCCTACATAAACATGGTCTGTATCTCTTATAATTTTTATTGTTTTGCAGAGGAGTTTGAGATTTTTGAGAGGATGTTTTCTGAGTCCATTTGGGAAATATTCCTCAATCAAGATGTGCTCAAGTGATATATTTTGTGAGAGGAGAAAACGCTTTGTCCGAGCAACATCGTGAGAAAAAACGGTGATATGAGTATCTGTTTTTTCAAAATATCGTATCTCGCAGAGAGTAATCAATTCATCACCCAGATTCTCTGCTCCTGTGGCTGTAAAAAGAACTATCTTCATATCTATCTATGATGGAGATTGCGTATACACCAGACTGTTCTGTCGCCGACACCAGTGAGGTTGGTTGGTATTTGTTCTATGAGGGCTTCTACGGCTTTTTTGTCATATCACATTCCTACGAGAGATGTGATGATGGATTGATCGATCTCTGAATATACTTTTCCTGTTTTTTGATTTTTTTTGTTTACTTCTGTGATGTTTTGGAGCGTTTCTGTATCGAGCGATCCACGGAGTTCCACGATGATTTTACTTGCGAGTTTTGGACCGATACCACTTGCTTTCGTGAGACGTTTTGAGTCTCCACTCGCGATAGCTTGCATGACTTCATTTTGTCCCAGCTCGAGGAGCGAAAGGGCTCCTTTTGGACCGAGCCCATTGACGGAGAGGAGTTTGCTAAATATTTTCTTATCTTCCATGGTATCAAACCCAATGAGACGTGAACCAGCTTCTGTTTGGTGGTGGTAGATCCAGAGCTTCATCGTATCGCCGAGACTTTTCAGTCCAATAGTTTTTCATTGTACTGTCACTGTGTAGCCAACTCCGTTTGTGAGGAGAGTGATATCACTGCCATCGATGAGTTCGAGTGTACCAATAAGAAGAGAAATCATAGATGCACTATAAGAGTTTTTTTGGATTATTCTACTGTGACGCTTTTTGCGAGATTACGAGGCTTGTCGATAGAGCGTCCGAGTTTGAGTGCTGTGTAGTAGGCAAGAAGCTGGCAAGGAACAACGGTGAGGAAAGGGTAGAGTATATCCATTGTTTCTGGTATTTGTATGGTCGCAGTTTGTTCATTTCCAATAGTGTATACGAGTCATTTTCGTGCTTCGACTTCGTGAATAGCGGAAGCAGTTTTGTCATACAATGCGTCTGTTGGATTCAATACTATGCTTGGGTGTTTCTCATCGATGAGTGCGAGAGGACCATGTTTGAGTTCGCCTGCTGGATAGGCTTCTGAGTGGATATAGGTTATTTCTTTGAGCTTGAGAGAACCCTCGAGCGCAATAGGTGCTTGGTAGTATCGACCGAGAAAAAAACAGTGTTCATACTGAGCGAGAGTATCGGCAAGGGTTTTGATATTTGCTGTGTTACTGACAATGGTGCGAATACTTTCTGGTATTTTTCGGAATGCTTTGAGTATGCGAGATTTTGTCAGGACATCGAGTTCTTTTCTTTCACCAATCGCGAGTGCCATCATGAGGAGCGCTGTGATTTGTGCGGTAAACGCTTTTGTCGAAGCGACGCCAACTTCTTTTCCTGCGTGTGTAAAAATCCCTGCATCGGTTTCTTGTGCAATGGTAGAACCAGGAACATTTACAATACCGAGTGTGAGGATACCTCTGTGTTTTGCTTCTCGGAGAGCCGCAAGAGTGTCTGCTGTTTCGCCTGATTGAGATATGACGAGCAGAGCTGTATCCTTGTTCCAGAATTGTTTTCCGTAGCGGAATTCGCTCGCTATTTCTACTCGGCAAGGGATACCGCCAATTTCTTGGAGGAAATTTTTACCAACTAAACCTGCGTAATAACTGGTTCCACAGGCGACGATAATAATTTCTTTTTTGGTCAGCAATTCTGGCATGATAGTCTTGATGCCTCAGAGTGTGACTTGTTCGGTTTCAAAATTGATTCGTCCACGAATGGTATTTTCAATCACTTCTGGTTGCTCCATGATCTCAGCGAGCATCGCGTGTTCGTATTTGCTTGAATCACTTGTGTCTTGAAAGATTTCTAATTTTTGTGCTTCTCGTGTCACGATTTCTCCGCTCACTGATTCGAGAGTATAGTTTCCATCAGCAGTGAGAGTTGCGAGTTCCCCATCTTCCATTGGTATAACGGTTGGATCTCACTCTGGAAATGCGTGTGGATCGCTGGCTACCATGATACCATTTTCTATGGTGCTGATCATAAGTGGAGACCCGCGACGAACAGCATAGAGATGTCCTGGATCTGATGGTGCGACGATGGCGAGACCATATGTTCCTGTAACTTGAGAGAGTGCGAGGAGGATAGCTTTTTTTATGTCGTGTGTGCTTTTAAGACAGTACTCAATCAGGTTTGCGAGGACTTCGCTGTCTGTCTGACCATAAAATGTATATCCTGCTTTGGCGAGTTTTTCTGCGAGGATTTTATAGTTTTCAATAATACCATTGTGAACCAGATAGATTTCCTGATTCATCGAGTGATGAGGATGAGTATTTTCTCGTGTTACGCCTCCGTGAGTTGCCCAGCGAGTATGTCCTATACCGACACATGCCGATGAATCTTGATTAATATGAGGGAGGAGATGACTGACTTCTCCTATTTCACGAACGAGCCGTACTGTTTTATTTTCTTCTATTGTCACAAAACCAGCAGAGTCGTAGCCTCGGTATTCGAGATTTTTGAGTCCCTGATAGAGGAGCGGTTCTGGGTTATTTTTGCCAATGGTGGCGACGATTCAGCACATAGTTTTGATATTATTGGCCTATTATATGACCGATTTTGGAAATTCTAGGGTATTTTTAAAAAGTGAGAATCTTGTGCTTCGATACTCTTTTTATATACTGGCACGTATGTCTCCGAAAAAAATATCTATTCTTCTCATCGACGATGATCAGTGAATCGTGGATTCTCTGATTCTCTATCTCCGAGAATCAGAATTTGATGTCCATACATGCATGCGTGGTGATCAGGCTTTGGCTGCATTTCGTGAAGTACAACCAGACGCGGTCATCCTCGATATAAATCTCCCGTGACAAGATGGTCTCAGCATCCTCCGTGAGCTTCGCTCTGAGTCAAGCGTTCCTGTATTGATGCTCTCTGCCCGTGATGATCAAAATAATATCAGCACTTCGTTTGAATTTGAAGCAGATGACTATATTGGTAAACCATTTAGTCCTAAGGAGGTAGTTATGCGTATTAAAGCGGTTCTTCGCCGTGGTACTTCTCAGCCAAGCAAGGAATGACTCATTTATCGCGACCTCCGCCTCATCGAATCAGAGCTCAGAGTGATACGATGAAACAAAGAATCACTCCTCACAAAATCAGAATTTCAACTCCTCAAATATATCATTGCTCGAGAGGGGAAAGTCGTTTCTCGAGATGATCTCATGCGAGAGATTATGGGGTATGCGAATTTCCTCTACGATAGAACCATCGATACGCATATAAAAAATATCCGTCACAAAGTTGGAGATGATGTTATCCTCACTGTTCGTGGTATTGGTTATAAATCTTTTTAATTTCTCTTTATGGCAGATTTTTTTCTTGGTCTCTTGGTGATTGGTCTCGGTATCGTTATTCTCAAGTATATTCGTCCTACTTATGAATTCGTGGGTTCTTGGGTATGGGCTGAGAAATTTTTTGGCATCGGTGGGACAGTCACAGCATTGAAACTTCTTGGCATAGTATTTATTGTTTTCGGCGCTCTCTATTCACTCGGATGGATTTAGTGAATAAAATATAATATTTACTTGTCAAAAAATAAAAATTGCTACAATTAAAAGGTAAGAATATTTTTCTTACTCTATGAATGCTGTATTAAAAGATTTAACTGAATGAATGAGCTTCGTGGATAAGTTCGAAATGCCACGTTTTGAAGATGGCGTGAGTCCACATGAAACGGCAGAATTTTTTAGAAAAATAGGTCAACCGAAAAAAGCAGAAGCTGCTATCCGAGAAGCTGCAAAAACGCCTGACAAAGTTGTCTATATATTGACTCCACAAGGTGTGTGAGGGTACAAAAAAAGAGGAGTCAGTGGTGTGTCATATGTTTGATTGCAAACTATAGGTGAGGATTATCAACGTGAAGTGGTCGTTCACGAGGGATTTCATAATGCTCATGAGAGAAGATGGTGAAAGATAGATGTCCCAGGTTGGGATACTATGACTGATGAGAGAAAAACTCTTGTTTTTCGGTCACTTGGTATTGATGCTTCTTTTTGAGAAGTTTCTGGTATAGAAGCTCTGACTCAGTATGCAACCCAACGAAAAATAGGAGACACGGAGAGTGGCTATGATGCAAAAATAGTTCCGCAGGGTATTCGTTTGTTTGAGGCTCTTGGCGAAAAATCTGGTCGATCGACTGTGGGATGATTTTTGAGAATGACTCTCGAGGGCAATACTGGTGGTAAACAAGAATTTGCTGAGTGAATCAGAATAGGTACCAATATTATGATGCTTGAGAAGGCGCTTTCTGGTATAGTGTTCAATTCAGAACAGGTAGCACAAAATATGAGTCGTATTATTGAGTTACAGAAAAAAGATTTCATCATTCGTGATATGGCTCATGCACAGAAATTGGTTGATTCTTATTTAGAAGTAACTCGTGATACTTGAGAAGAGGAATTGGCACTTGCTGCATAATTTATCGTTTTACAATCATGAGAAAACTCTAAAATGTTTCTATGATTGCAAAAGTATATTCTGTTGTTGTCTCAGGACTTGATGGACAGCTGGTAGAAGTCGAAGTGGATATCCACAACGGCATGCCAGCTTTTATTATTGTAGGACTTCCTGATACAGCTATTCAGGAAAGTCGTGAACGTGTCCGAAGCGCTATCAAAAATTCTGATCTCCCATTTCCGCGAACAAAGATTACGGTGAATCTCGCCCCTGCTGATATCAAAAAAACTGGTCCAAGTTTTGATCTCCCTATTGCTCTTGGCATCTTGCTCGAAGAATGCAAAATAGACCAGAAGATATTGGACGAAACACTCGTCGTTGGAGAACTCGCCCTCGACGGTCTTGTCCGTCCTGTTCAGGCTGTTTTACCAACCGTGATTTTTGCGAAAGAAAAATGATATAAACGTGTCATAGTCCCAGAAGAAAATGCTATTGAGGCTGCTCTGATTCCTGGAGTGGATATCGTGTCTGCAAAGAATATTGCAGAAATAGTTCGCATGCTCTCAGGATCTCTCCCTGTCGTGATTCAACCTGCTTCATCGATTGCAGATATCACATCACATAGCCCACATGAGCTTGTCGATTTCGCTCAGATTGTTGGTCAGCAATATGCCAAACGTGCGCTCCTGATTGCGGCTGCTGGAGGCCATAATATCCTCATGGAATGACCACCATGATCAGGGAAGACTATGCTCTCAAAAGCTCTCTGAACTATTTTGCCTCCGATGGTGTACGAGGAGATTGTTGAGGTGAGTAAGATTTATTCTGTTGCAGGAAAACTCTCAAAAGAACATCCTCTGATTACAGAGAGGCCATTTCGACGTATTCATCATACTGCTTCTGCTATTTCGATTATCGGAGGCGGTCGTGATTCAAAACCGGGAGAAATATCTCTCGCGCATAAGTGAGTCCTCTTCCTCGATGAGATGCTCGAGTTTCCACAGACAGTTCTCGAAACGCTGAGACAACCACTCGAGGATGGGATTATTAGCGTGAACCGTGTGCAGAGTAGCTGTATCTATCCAGCACGATTTATGCTCGTTGGTGCCATGAATCCATGCCCGTGTGGATTTATGGGTGATCCAGTGAAGAAGTGTACTTGTCAGCCATTTCAGATAGATCGATATCGTTCTCGGCTCTCATGACCTCTTCTTGACCGTGTCGATATATTTATCCATGTTCCACGAGTTAATGTCGATGAGATAGCTGCAAAATGAGTGCCAGCTCCTACTTCTGCTGAATATCGCGAACAAGTTATTCGTGCTCGAGAAAAACAGCTCCTGCGTCTGCGAGAAGCAGGGAAGACTTCAAATGCTGAGATGAGTAACAAGGACATTGATACTTTTTGTGCTCTGTGACCAGCAGAAAATGAACTCCTCCAAAAGGCTGTACAGAGACTGGAACTCTCTACCCGTGCCTACTATCGTACACTCAAGCTCGCTCGTACTATAGCAGATCTCGCTGATTCAGATATGATAAAAAGCGAGCATATCACAGAAGCCCTTGGATATCGTGAAAAAACAAAATAATTAATTTCCAAACAGGAGTTTGTTCCACTTTTCTGGGATAGTGAGTTCTTGATTGATTCTTTCTTCTTTTTTTGCTTCATTGATAGCGCTATTCACAGAGTATTCTCCTGACATGATTTTTGGTACGAGAACCATCACACGTTCTCCAGGGAGTTTCACATCGTTGTGGAGTTTTTTGAGGTAGACCCGTGCTGCTGGTGTATCGCCCCACTTTGCTCGAGCCGTGAGTCGTGCTATCTCTATCTCGTCACGGATGATTTCATTTTCACGAATGCGAAGCGTTTCCGCACGCTGGGAATTGCGATATCCGGTTATGATAAACTGTATGACGAGAAACGCCAAGAAGAAAACCATGAAGATGAATATATAGCGTTTTGACATAATTTACCAGAGAGAGACTTGGAGAGATTCATCCATTTTATGGAGAGGGAATTCGGCATCAATAGCTTCATTGACGAGTTGGTCTGCGTGTTTGTTCTTCTCTCTCAGAACCGAAGTAAATGTAACCTTTTTAAAACCAGCTATCACTGTTTTTGCTTTTTGATTGAGTATTTTCATACCTGCGTCTTTGACTTTGTAGATTCACTGGAGTTGTTTGATGACGAGTTCACTATCCATCACGAGATGGGCTTCTGTACCTCAGAGTTTTTTTACAGCTTCGAGTCCGAGAATGGCACCCATGTATTCAGCTTGATTGTTGGTCGTCGTGCCGAGGAAAAATTTACCAGTTTCTACGACTTTGCTCCCTTGGCTCACAACAAAAGCGCATCCGCTAGGACCAGGGTTTCCTCGTGATCATCCATCTGTGTGCACGGTGTAGAGCATGGCCAGAGTTTCTCGTTTTTTCTTCGAATTGCAATCTCTGCTTTATAAAAAACCTTGAAAACATGAGGAAAAATCATACAGTACAGCTCATGCAAATCTCATCTTCACAACTTCGTCAGAAGTATCTCGATTTTTTCCGTTCAAAAAATCACGCTATCATCCCATCAGCTCCTCTCGTCCCTGAAAATGACGCTTCTGTTCTCTTCAATACAGCAGGTATGCAACCTCTTGTTCCATATCTTCTTGGCGAAAAACATCCGATGGGAACTCGTCTCGCAGATGTACAAAAGTGTGTACGAACAGGTGATATAGATGATGTCGGCGATGATACACATCATACATTTTTTGAGATGCTTGGGAATTGGTCTCTGGGTGATTATTTCAAGCGTGGTTCTATCGAGATGAGTTGGGAATTCCTGACATCACTTGATTGGCTCGGACTCGATCCAAAGATGATTTCTGTAACAGTCTTTGAAGGTGATGCAAATGCTCCACGTGATGAAGAAAGTGCTGATATCTGGGTAAGCCTCGGCGTTCCTCGCGAGCGTATAGCATACCTCCCAGCAGAGGATAATTGGTGGGCAGCTGGTCCGACGGGTCCATGTGGTCCTGATACAGAGATATTTTATTGGGTAGGGGAAGGGGAACCACAAGGAAATAAAGGTACTCACTCAAAAGAATGGATGGAGATTTGGAATAATGTCTTTATGCAGTTCAATAAAAAAGCTGACGGAACACTCGAAAATCTCCCAGCACAGAATGTCGATACTGGTATGGGGCTCGAGCGAACTCTCGCAGTTATTAATGGCAAAAAAACAACTTACGATACAGATTTCTTCGTCAATACACTCGAACATATCAACCGGATTGTTGGTGAAAATAATTACAACGAACGAGGAGCTCGTATCATCGCTGATCATCTCCGTACTGCTGTGCATATGATTGCCGATGGAGTCAAACCAAGTAATACTGATCGTGGTTATGTCCTCCGTCGACTTATCCGTCGAGCTATCCGTGAAGCACACAAAATGGGACATGAAGATGCTTGTCTCGCCCAAGTCGCTCGTGATTTTATCCATATCTATCAGGATGTGTACGAATCTGTGAAAAACAATGAAACAGTCATTATCGATGAAATAAGTCGTGAAGAAACACAGTTTCAAAAAACTGTCAAACAATGATTTAAAGAATTAGAAAAATTATTCAACAAATTCATCATCAATAGAACCGAAGTTAAAAATGTATGAGAGCAGAACCCAAGTCATGAGCATTCAGATATCTCATGAAAAGATCTTTATTATATCTTTGAGACATACTGACTCCCATTTGAAATGTCGTTGGAAGAATTACGACGTATATCGAATGAACGAGATATTCCAATTGAAGAAGATCGAATAAAAAGTGAATTTGATGAGGCAGAGAAGGCTCATGCAGACCTCTCCCGTACAGCTTCGGCTGGTATGTTCAAGGGTGGACTTGCAGATCATAGCGATGTCACGATTTCTCTCCACACAGCGTGTCACCTCATGCTTGCTGGTCTCCGAAAAGTACTTGGGGAACATGTGATGCAAGCTGGTTCAAATATTACACCTGAGCGACTTCGTTTTGATTTTACTCATCCAGAAAAGATGACTCCAGAACAAATCAAGGCTGTTGAAGACTATGTAAACGGAGCATTAAAAGCGCATCTTACAGTCACTATGACAGAAGAACCAAAAGACAATGCAAAAGCTCGTGGTGTCCTCGGTGCTTTCTGGGAAAAATATCCCGAAACAGTCAAAGTGTATAAGATGGTAGGGGATGATGGTGTGACCTATTCTGAGGAACTTTGTGGAGGGCCTCACGTGGAGGAATCATCAAAGATGGGAACATTTAAAATCCAAAAAGAAGAAGCAAGCAGTGCGGGAGTGAGGAGGATTAAGGCAGTACTACAATAATTCTATAGAATATGATATTTCCACTTATACCTTTTGTTGTTATCAGCACAATAGCAGGAGCAGGTATCTGACATATGAAAAATGAGAATGGCTTTTGG
>CALETF010000079.1 GCA_937920005.1 uncultured Candidatus Altimarinota bacterium | reverse complement strand
ATAAGAAGTTCATAACCATTATGGCATTTCGATGATCTGGTAAATCTTCCATCATTAGTACTGCTTTCCCGATATGGTCGATTCTTGGAGCGATGAAGAATAAGTTTATTGTGATTGTCGCCCAAACACAAGCACAAGCAAAATTGTATATGAGAAATCTCAAGGAAGAGTTAGAATCAAATATACTTCTCAAATGAGATCTCTGACCTTTTGAAGAAGACAGTACGGAATGGAATAATACTTCACTCGTGTTGAAGAAATTCTGAGCACGTATCACAGTCATATCAGTCGATCAATCAACACGAGGTATCCGACATAAAAATCATAGACCTGACCTCATCATCGCTGACGATATAGAAAATATTCAGTCCATGAAAACAAGAGAAGGGAGAGATAATCTTCAGGAATGGTTTACGAAAGAACTCATACCTATTTGAGACCCAAAGAAAACTAAAATAGTGCTTCTTGGAAATATGCTCCATCGTGATTCTCTCCTCATGCGAATTAAGGAGGGCATTGATAAGAAAACCCGTCTATGAGTATTCCTTCGATATCCACTTTTAGATGAAAATGGTCTCTGTATCTGGACTGAGAGATTTAGTACTGCAGATTTAGAACATCTTCGGATGACTATCGGAAGTGATATATCATGGAAAACAGAATATCTTCTCCAAGAAGCATGACGAGATGGACAAATCGTGAATCCAGAATGGATTCATTGGGCACAAAAAGTTCCTGAGAAAAGATGAGATTATGATGGTGTGAATAAAGTTCGAACAGGTGTTGATCTTGCTATATCCGAGGAAACATGGGCAGATTACACAGCTTTTGTTACAGGAGTACAAGTTGGTTACGACACGCAGAGAAGAATATACATTGTTGATGCTCTGGAGAAAAAAATGAACTTTCCTACCACTGTTGAAGCTCTCAAGGTGTACGATACTGTTCAGAAACAACGATTCAATCTCTCACGACATGAAGTGTTAGTGGAAACTGTCGGCTATCAAGAAGCTCTTGCTCAGCATCTCAAAACAAATTCAAACATACATATTGAGGGGTATAAGCCAGGTGTTTCCAAAACAGAAAGACTTACCCTTGTTACCGATCTTATCAAAAATGGCATGGTCATTTTTGTCAGGAATCCAGCAGTCGAGAGATTGGTAGAACAAATTCTGGGCTTTCAGCAGGAAACTCATGATGATCTCGTTGATGCCTTTACCATGATGGTACTGAAATTCATGTCTGAAAGGGGTAATTGCAAGGTGGTAAGGATCAATATTTTCTAATTACAGAGTTTTTCCTCACTTTCTTACTCTTTTGCCTAGACTTACGAGTCGAAACATACATTAATGATGGTATGGAAAACATACCTCTCAAATACTGTCTGTACGCTCGAAAATCATCGGAAGCCGATGAAAAACAAGCACTTTCAATAGATTCTCAGATTTCTGAGATGCACAAGATCGCAGAGCAAGAATGACTGGAAATTGTAGAGACTCTGACCGAGAGCAAATCAGCGAAAGCTTCAGGGCAACGAAGAGTCTATATGCAACTTCTGGATGGTCTGCGAGAATGACGCTACAATGCCATACTGACGTGGGCACCTGATAGACTTTCCAGAAATGCAGGAGATTTGTGATCGATTGTCGACATGATGGATGCAGGAGTACTTGTCCAGATTCGTACACACGGATCAAGCTTCTCCAACAACCCCAATGAGAAATTCCTTCTCATGATCCTCTGTAGCCAAGCGAAACTCGAAAATGATAACCGAACTAAGAATGTGAAGCGATGACTGAGAAGAAAATGCGAACTTGGTATG
>CALETF010000078.1 GCA_937920005.1 uncultured Candidatus Altimarinota bacterium | reverse complement strand
CTGTCCAGGACATGCTGACTACGTCAAAAACATGATTACTGGTGCTGCTCAAATGGACGGTGCTATTCTCGTAGTTTCTGCTGTTGATGGTGTCATGCCTCAAACACGTGAACACGTTCTCCTCGCTTCTCAAGTCGGCGTTGCTCGTATCGTCGTATTCCTCAATAAGTGTGATATCGCTGATCCTGAGCTCGTTGATCTCGTTGAAATGGAAGTTCGTGAACTTCTCTCTAAATATGGTTTCGATGGTGATAACGCTCCAGTAGTTCGTGGTTCTGCTTTCACAGCACTCCAAAATCCTACTGACCCAGCTGCTTCAAAAGGTGTTCGTGATCTTCTCGACGCTCTCGATAGCTACATCCCTGAACCAACTCGTGAACTCGACAAGCCATTCCTCATGTCTATCGAAGATGTCTTCTCAATCAAAGGTCGTGGTACTGTTGCGACTGGTCGTATTGAACAAGGTATCGTCAAGGTTAATGATGAAGTAGAAATCGTTGGTATCCGTGATACACAAAAATCTGTCGTTACTGGTGTTGAAATGTTTAAGAAATCTCTTAATCAAGGTCAAGCTGGTGACAATGCAGGTATCCTCCTCCGTGGTATCGAACGTGAACAAATCGAACGTGGACAAGTTATGGCTAAGCCAGGTTCTATCAAACCACACAAGAAATTCGAAGCTGAAGTATACGTCCTCAAGAAAGAAGAAGGTGGACGACACACTCCTTTCTTGAAGGGTTACAAACCTCAATTCTATTTCCGAACAACAGATGTGACTGGTTCTATCGAACTCCCAGCTGGTGTAGAAATGGTTATGCCTGGTGACAACATCAAGTTCCTCGTAGAACTCGGTTGTGGTATCGCTATGGAAAATCAACTCCGTTTTGCTATCCGTGAAGGTGGTAAGACTGTTGGTTCTGGTATTATTACAAAAATTCTTGACTAATTATGACCGCTAAAGCCAAAGCTACATCTGCAAAGAAAGAAACTGCAACAAAAGCTGTAAAGAAGACATCAACAAAAAAAGCTCCTCTCAAAGAAGCAAAGGTATCAAGCACTCGCAAAGAAACTCTCAAAATTTCTGTGAAAGCGTTTGAGCACCGTGTTGTTGATGAAGCTGTGAAAAAAATCGTCGGCGCTGCGAAGGATACTGGATCACAAACTGTTGGTCCTATCCCTCTCCCAACAAAGATTGAGAAATTCACTTTGAATCGTTCTACATTCGTTAATAAAAACGCTCGTGAACAATTTGAAATTCGTCGTCACCGTCGTCTTCTCCTCATCAATGAACCTACTCCAGAGACACTTGAGACACTTCAGAAACTCAACCTCCCTTCAGGAGTCGGCGTTGATATCGCTATTGTAGCCGCTGCCTAATTCAATTACCTCTCTCACTATGCCACGCGTTTGTGTTTATACATGAAAAACTACC
This sequence comes from uncultured Candidatus Altimarinota bacterium, assembly GCA_937920005.1. Lineage (GTDB taxonomy): Bacteria > Patescibacteriota > Gracilibacteria > BD1-5 > JAGOOR01 > JAGOOR01. The sequence continues at coordinate 7,049 of CALETF010000078.1, read as the reverse complement.
GGTTCCGGTAATAAAGTCTCTCACTCTGTACGTCGTACAAAGAGAAATTTCATGGTCAATCTCCACTATAAGAAAATCCGAGATCCTCGTGACGGTATGATCTACCGTATGAGACTCTCTGCTTCTGCTATCCGCACTATGGCAAAGAAGGGTGTTGTTGCTTTCCTCCAAGACTTTGGTCTCTAGAAAATAATTCAAAAAAACGCTCCGAAAGGGGCGTTTTTTCTTGATTGAATGCAAATACTCTTATAATCACTTCGTCTCATTCTGTGTCCGCGTAGCTCAGTGGAAGAGCAGTAGCCTTCTAAGCTAAAGGTCGTAGGTTCGATCCCTACCGCGGATACCATTATTACACGAAAAGCCTGCCCAGGTGGTGAAATGGTAGACACGCAGGTTTCAGAAGCCTGTTCCGCAAGGTGTGAGGGTTCGAGTCCCTCCTTGGGCACCAAAATATTTTCTGAGAAAGGTCCTCGAACCTTCACTTTGTTCAGGTTGACTCAGTTTGCCATTCAAGGCAAACTTCCCCCTCCTTGAGCACCAATATACAATGAAAAAAGTTTTTATCATTCACGGTTTTGAAGGAAGTCCCAATGGCGGTTGGAGACCATGGCTGATGTTAGAATTAGAAAAGAAAGACGTGTATGCATGCGCTCTCGCTATGCCACATCCAGAAAATCCGCTTTGTTCAGAATGGGTACATGAGATAGGGCGCCATGTAGTACAAAATAAAGAGGATGATATATACCTTGTAGGACATTCACTCTGAGGTTCAGCAATTCTCCGATTTCTTGAGGAAACGAATGGTGTAAGTGTACGATGAGCGGTTTTGGTCTCTTCACCGTCTGAAAAGAATAACAATTCAAAAATAGACACATTTCTTGATAAGCCATTTGATTTTCAGAGGATTCAAAAATATACACAGCACTTTGCCATTATCCATGGAGATAATGATCCTCTTGTCCCAGTGATGCAGGCACAATTTCTTGCAAAAAATCTGAACGCACCGCTTGTGCTCGTACAAAATGGTGGACATCTGAATGGCTCCGCAGGATGGTTTAAGCTTCCAGAATGTCTCAGAGCATTAGAACAGATGTTTTAATTGATATATCCTCTTCGTACCAGAATAAAGGCTATACCAGAAGCTATAAACAGAGCAAAGAAGATAATCATTTCTGGACCAGTTGGAACAGCGACACTGTCTGAGAAATCACCTTGACCAACGTAACTTCCATTTTTACAAACACCTCGAACACGGAAATCTTCATAGGTTACTTCTCGAGCCGACATGTCGATATTGATACGGAATTGATTCGTGGTGATTTCATCAATCATAGCAAATTCACCAGAGGCATCTCGCTTAAAGACTTGATAGCTTGTTGCATCCTTGAGCTTGTCCCAACGGATAATAGAATAAGTTTCACTGGCTTTATCTACTCGTATGCCACTTACTTTTTCTATGAAACAAGTTGGTGCCGCATCAAGTGCGATAGTAAAAGTCTGTTCATCTGAATCGATAGAAGTTTCCTTTTTGTCTTTATCGAGAGCAATAATGGTCGAGAAGTATTCTCCGACAGGGATATTTGGAATGTACCATGTGTACTTATTTTCTTCTTTTATTTCTGTTTTTTCATAAGTAACTACTTCCTTTGTGTATTTACCTGGTTCTGTTCCATATTTGATTTTGAAGTATCTGATTTGGTCTAGATCAGGTTTGAGATCCCACGTAAATTTTACCTTTTTTTCTTTCGTTGTCTCTACTTTGACGTTTTCAAATTTGGCGCTAATAGTTCGAAATTTAGCCATGTCTTTTTGTTCTGCTTTGACGCCAAGTTGTGATTCAAGGGCAACAGAAGCTTTGAATTCTCCTTCAAAATCAGAGGTCTTGAGGACACCAGTATAGGTTCCGAGCTTTGTCTTATCTTCGAGTAATTGCGCGCTTTTATCGCCGACTTTTACCTGGACAACTTTGAGGCTCGGATCACCAACGCCCACAAATGTAATACTACTCCCAACAAAAAATTCATCACCTTCCTTGATGGTAAGAGAGGTGAGTTTTGGGACTTCTGTATTGAACTTGATAGTAACGGGAGCGGATGTACCGACGACAGCACCAGTACCATCGAGGACTTCTGCGACGATGAGATTTTCATCCGGCTTGAGATCGCCTATGTCAGCAGAGAAGACGCCATCTTTATCCGTTTGTGTTGTTTTTACCTTTGTTCCGTTGAGTTTGATATTCACAGAGCTGGTAGGTTTTGAAGTACCGCTGACAAGAATAGTTTTTGTAGAGACGGTTGTATTTGTCGTTGGCTCCTTGATGACGATATCGGCTTTTGTAGGAGTGGTGTCACCTTTTGGTACAGCAGTGACCTCGACTACTTTTTCGATGCCACCATTTGGCCCATCAAGCTCAAAAATAACGAGCTCATACTTACCAGGTTTCTTCAGCGTAAAGCCTTCTTGGAACGTATGTTTTCCTTGGTCATTGAGTGTAAACTGGTATTCTCATTCTTCAAAAGGTAACACGACATCAGCAGGATTGTTGTTGGTATCAAAAAATATAGTACCTTCATATTTATCAAGTGTTTTTCCAGCACCATCCTGAGCTTCTACAGTGACATCAAAGGCTTCATTGACAATAACCTCTGTTGGGGCAGTTATCTTGAAATCCTTGAGTTCTGCTGTCGCCTGCGCTAAAGCAAAAAAAGGCGTCAACTGAGAAACAAAAAGTGTAATGAGAGTGAGAGTCGAGAGAAGTCGGTTCATATATGGCATTTTCTACCCCTTAGATTACCTGATTTGGCTGAGAAATACAATGCTTTTTGCTATAAAGGTACTTGACGAACATAAGTATATGGCGTTGCTAAATCTGAATGATGTTCTCAGAGAGTTAAATCTCATATTTTTCAGATGTAATCAACTTTATTTATGATATCTAGAGATAATTCGTTATTGTTATGAGTTCTTCCGTAAGTTGCTATTGTTTCTCATGATGCCTGTAAAATGCTCAGGTCTGTTTCTTTTATTTTTTCTGAAAGAGAAATGCCGGTAAGTCATAAACATCCGCTTCAACAAGCAGTTTCTTTTATGATTGTTCCAGCCTCTTTTACCATCACATAAGTGTCTAGCTGTACTTTATCGCCTTTTTTTTGGAATTGATTTATCCCGATGGCTCATGTATCTAACGTGTCTTTAAAAAGATTTAAAAGAGAATGAGATATGTTATCGAAATCTTGCGTGTATTGTTTTAGATAAAAATGTGTTATTCAGGGGAAATCTACTCGATCTAGCTGTTCTCAAATACTGATATTATCCTTATGAAGCAAAAACGAAGTTTTTGTTTCTCCGTTAGCTAAAATGGCGCCTTCAACAAATCTATTGGGACCTTGTAAGTAAATAGTATTATTATTTTTTGTATAAATTTTGTTTAAGAGAAAAAATGAACAAAGAGTGGCATTTATACAGAGTTCATTTCAGACCATCTCAAGATTGAATTGTTCGTTTTCTTTATAGAGAAAGCCGACTTGCTCTATTGCTGGGTATGTTTCAATAATTTTTTTTCCAATAAAATATTTTTGGTTAGCATTATTGGGCCGATAAAACACTAATGCTGTTGGGTTACCAGAAGGGTAGAGGAAATGTATGTTCATAGTAGTTTAGAGGTCGACAAAGCTATTTTTTATAGATTCCAAGACGGTCAAATCCTTCCTATAGTGTATGTTATTTTTATTAATCACCATATCGAGAGCTGTGATAGGTAAATTTTCTTGTGAAAATATGAAGTACATATCAGCGCAGATAGCAGACATATCGAGTTCTCGGCATACCTCTCATTCTTCAGGGAATAATTCTCAGTAGGCATTTATTATTTTTTTTAAGTACTTTGATTGGAAAATTCATCCAAATGAAGTGAGTCAAAAATATCAAACTATGATTATATATATTAACATCCCAGAAGGTATAATAAGGCCTTCTCTCAAATTTTCTGCTAGAGATTCAGGATTCATTTCCACCATAAATAACTCATTTGCACTCTTGAGTCGCGCTCCATCTCTCCACATTCCCCATCTTTTTCATTTTTTATCTAAATGCCAGAAAAGATATGTCCCGGAATGATTCTCCAGGGAAAAACAACAATCAATATTATTAAATTTTTTTTCTACAAAATCCTGGATATCTGAATTGCATAATATTTCAGATATGGGATTTATTCAAAAAAGTAATTTTTGGATAATTGAAGAAAGAATATTTTCTATATCCAGTTCTATAACGCTCTGCAGATTATTACTAAATATCTCTTTCCACCAAATGTAATTCAATAAGGTGATTTGCTCAGAATATTTTCGTCCCAAAAGTAGTTTGTTATTGAGAATATTTTTCTCTAAAAAGGTATATACAGTAGTGTATTCTGAATCATTGATACGTTGTTCTTTTTTGTACTGTCATATTCTACTCAAGGCATTTTGTTCTATATCTTTGATGGTAAATCAAGGGGCTCCATAGACCGGCGACATGCGATTATTTGCCCCGAAAAATGGTATATGAAGATAGTTTTCTCATTTTTTATTACCATGAAATACCAGTCCTCGGGGATACGATGAATTTCATAAACTTACCTGGCTAACATTAAGGTTGATTATAGGAGCATTTTCGGTCATACTTCTGAGTATGGTCGCATGGAAGAAAAATGGATGTCCCATCGGTCAATGATGGCCAGCGGTTGATGCGCAAAAATTGTTTTCCAGTCCCATCGTTAATTCATTCACCATTTCCAAGGGAAATTTTGGTGAGGCATAATCCTTTATGAAATCTACGAATTCTTTTTTTCTCTTGACTTGGATTTCTGTAAATAGATGATTTCTTTTGAATCTTTTCTCAGCATAGAGTGATAGGTTGTCACGTAAAGACAAATCTTTTTCTAAATATTCTAGTAATTGTTCTGAGGTGGTATGATTGCTCATAAAAACTGGGCAAATACTATTGTAAGACGTGTTCTTTGCAAATTTATATATCTTTGACGACTACTTATTGGTTTTTCAAGGGGCATTTTTTGATTTCAGTTTCAAAGGGTTTATACTCATTTGCATGACTCCTCTTACTTCTCTTGATGTTCTCATCATCGTCTCCACCATTGTTATTGCTGGAGTAGGCGTGTATCTGATTCTGATACTCCGACGTTTTGCTCATATGTCTCGTGTGGCTGACAGATTTGCTCACACTATAGAAAAATTTCAGGATGCTTTCGCTATTATTGACCGCATTCCGACAGAAATGATTCGTCGAGTGACTGATAACCTTCCTCGTAAAAAATAACCCTTCTTCTTTATGAAATCTTTTGCTCAATTCGTAGCTTTCGTTCTTATCATTGTTGGAGGTTTCTGGGTCGGTATGCAATGGGGTTCTGTTCGTCCAGCGCATACTTCTCAAAACCCAATAATCCCAGAAAATCCAGTAAAAACACCGATTGTTCCCGTGGTTGTTCCAGTGGAAAATTCTGCACCAACGCCAACAGAGGAAATACCAGAACAGCAATCTGTTGCAATAACCAATACAACTGTTGATCCAAATCTTCCAAAAAATAAGACAGATAAAGTCGTTCGTTATGATAGTACACGATACAAATATGGTTTTGAGATGCCTGCAAATGTGTATTTTTCTGCATTTTTAGGTGAATCTGGTGCGATTCATACTGTTGGTATTGGTAAAGAGGACCCAGCAACTCTTGCAGACGCAGCAGTGAGAGTCTATTTCTATGGTAAAAAAATCGTTCCTGAACTCCAAAATGCGACAAATAATCGAGTTGTGGACCCAGCGGGTACATTTATTTATTTACTCCTCAACAACGAGTATTCAGTTAAAATCGAGGCTCTCAATATCAATCATCCAGTAGTTCAAAAAATTATTGATACTATCCAAATAAATGGATAAATCAGGATTTTATACTTTTTAAAAAACTCCCTTTCGGGAGTTTTTTAAAAAGGTGACTGATTAGCTCATTTTATTTCGGAGCCATATGGTGAGAGGATTGCAGATGTATCTGACAATCACAAGGCTAACAATAATACCAATTACTGTGGTTTGTCCGAATCATTTTACGAGACTAACACCCATCCACCAGAGGATGAGGCCAACGAAGAGGCTAGTGATGTGGCTATCCCAAACGGCTGCCCAGGCTTCACGAAAACCGAGCTTAAGAGATGTTTTTATATCTTTTCCATGATCAACAAAATCTCGTACACGCTCAAGAAGGAGAATGTTTGAATCGATAGCAAGACCAAGAGAGAGTACTATACCAGCTACTCCAGAGAGTGTAAGGGTTATACCCATAAGTCTCGTGACACCAAGAAGCACAATGACATAAATAATGAGAGAAACAGCAGCAACTATACCAGATATACCATATCTCCAGAGCAAAAATGAACAGATAACAATAATTCCTATTATACCACTTATAACGAGTTGTTTCAGGGATGTTTTTCAGAGGTTAGGTCCAATAGTTTGCTCACTGTGTTCATAGATTCCGACAGGTACTATGCCTTCATTGATATTTTTACTCAGATTCGTTGCCCATGATTTGCTATCCATTTCTCCACCAGGTGTGATAATGGCATTTCCATCAATACGTCATGAGACATTTGGTGCTGTGAGGAGCTGATTACCAAGAAATATCGCAATCACATTTCCAGCATTTCGTTCAGTTATATCACCAAACATTTTTTGTCACTCACTATCGAAGACGAGACTGACAACATACTGGCCAGTGGTTGGATCTGGAGTAGGAATAGTATTGATGAGATGTTTTTCATCGAGTACTTCACCATTAGCTCCAAGAGCAGGTTTGAATTTGAGAGGTTCACTGTCTACAAATAACATTTTTGCATCGATAGGGCTTGTTTCAGAAAGGGGTTTGCTATCAAGCGCTTCCAAGGATATAAAGCCACTTCCTGTTCTATTTCCAAGTTTAATAGAAGGGATACGCCCAACAAATAGATCGGGAAGAGCACACGTCTGAACTCCAGTCACTAGCTTGTATCTCGTATGCCGTCTTC
>CALETF010000077.1 GCA_937920005.1 uncultured Candidatus Altimarinota bacterium | reverse complement strand
TTTCAAGACCGTCTTTGAGTACATCTTTGAGCTGATTGAGATAATCCTTTTCCATGAAATGCCGATTACGAACTTTGATTCTCATACCTGGTCGTAGTCATTTTTTGAGAAGTTTATTGCGAGATTTCATAGCGCGTTCTGTCATGGTAAATTTGTTACCAATAGAATCAAGCGTATCACCTTCTTGGATAGTATAAGTCATCCATTGACTCTTAAATACCATCACCTGAAGAGAGGCAGCTGCAACACCAAGAAGTGTGGTCACGCCGATAACGGAGTATTTTGCCACTTCTTCAGCGACTACTGCTGTTTGTTTCAGGAGTTTTCGTGTTTCAGGAGAAGTATTTGCTATGATTTTTTCTTTTGCCCATTCCTGCCCATTTTCAAGAGTGTTTGATATAGAATCAATACCATTTTCTATAATATCCACACCAGACCCAACTGCACTACTGACAGTATTTCCAGCATCTTGGAAAGCACTGATGATTCCTGCTACATTTTTGTTTCCTAATGCATTTTGTGCATCGCTGAGTACACTTGATCCAAGACCATTACCTGTGAATCGAACCTCTCCAATATAGAGACAATCAGAACTACAAAGACCCTTTTTACCATTATTGATGCCATCATCACATGTTTCTCCAGCTTCTGCTATGCCATTTCCACAGACAGCATTTTGGTTTGCGAATTTGGTAATCAAAGAGAGAGCAATAGGGGAGTATGAATTTGAGAAAGGGAGATAGCCACTATTGAGCAATTGAAAAAGAGAATTGTAAGAAAAAAGATTTGCATAACTATTTCTATTTTGAGCTAGATTCCCAAATTCATCATACTCTCATGTTCCAGTACCAGAACCATTACCTCAGAAAACATTATCAGTAATACGTGAAATCCAATCATTGAGTGATGTATATCATCCATCTCAAGTTCCTGTCGTCTCACTCCCACGTCGGAGGAGTTCTGCGACACTTGAATCATCTACTTTTTTGAGGTTGATACCAGAAAAATTTAATCCTTGAATATTTGTGTCTGTAATTTCAGTATTTGCTGAATAGAAAATGTAAGGTTCTTTATTTTCAGGCTTTATCTGATAAGCACCAACACCTAGACCGCTAAATGAATAACGGCCAGAACTATCAGTTGTAGTAGTGAGAGTAACACCGTTCGATATAAGGGTGACAGGTACATTTGAAATATCCGTGTTATCACCTATAACAGATCATGAGATAGAGTATGTCCCAGACGTTCCAGTTCAGTTTTTATTTCAAGTACCACTAGTATTGTTTAGCTCGCCATCAAGGTTTGTTAGGCTTGAAAAAGAACCACTACTATTTTTATTAGAAGAATTGAGACTCGTTAGATTTCAATCCACACTCGTTAAGCTCGTAAGAGAACCACTGCTATTTCCATCAAGCGTTGTGAGAGAATCAAGACTTGTTAAGCCACCATTAATACCGCCAGTGAGCGTTGTTAAGGAATTAAGACTTGTCAGACCACCATTGATGCCACCTTCGAGAGTAGTAAGAGTTGTGAAACCAGTTAAATTATTGAGAGAACTGAGCGTCGTGAGTCCACCATCAATTGCGTTATCTCAAATAGAGTAAGTACAACGCGAAGCGTCGGTATCAATGCTTGTATTATTTATACACGTAACGCGAAATGTACCGAGGCTGTTATTAAAAACAAAAGGAGCTGATACTAAACCTCAATTTGTACACATTATACCACCGTAAGTTTTATTAAATGCTGCTATTTTGGTTGACGTGCTCAAATCTGGCATTTCGTCAAAATAAAGAGATGCTCGTGAATTCTGACGAACACAGAGTGTTATGAGACCACCAACTGTACCACCCGTAGTGGTGGTTGTAGTCGTAGTTGGCTCAGGATATCTACAGAGGTTGTCATCTCTGACACATGGGTCTTGTGGTCTGGCATTATTGTTTTTTCGACAATCAGCCTGTGTTTCATCATTAAGTGCTTTTGGGTCTCCACAAAATCTGTATGTTACTGGAGGTTTTTCTCGACAAATAGGGCCACCATCTCCACAATCTGCTGCACAGCTACATCGTTCTGTATTGAGATCACAAGTTCCATCACCACATGTTGCATAATCACAGCTTCCATCATCTACTGTTGCATTGGCGTCAAAATTTTTTGCTTTAGGATCAGTACATCCATATTCAGCGTAATAACAACTTCCGTCATCTGTTGTAGCACTTGGGTTATAGTTTTCTGCTGTTGAGTCAGTACAGCCGTATTCATCATAATAACAGCTTCCGTCATCTGTTGTAGCATTGGCATTATAATTACTTGCACCTGGATCAGTACAGCCGTATTCATCGTATTCACAGCTCCCGTCATCAGTATCAGCACTTGGATTATAGTTTGAGGCACTAGAATCCGTACAACCCTGTACGCTTTCTTCTGAGTGCATGGGATCATGACTTGCAAAAGTGAAACTCAGTAAAGAAAAAATGAGTATAAGTGCTACAAGTATTTTTGTTTTCATACTATCATATAATCATAGTTTAAAAAGATTTGCAAATCTTTGATATATAGATATTATGGACAAGTCGAAGACAGTAGGCATTGATTGTAATCAATCATACAAGACCTACCGAGGCAAACTCTTTTCTTATCTCAAAATAAGTTAAATACGCCTCTTCCGCGTATTTTTTTGTACTTCGACAATTTTATTTCTTATCTTTTTTGTCATATGACTGTGTCAAAAACAAAAAAGTCTGAGACTCTCGCCGAACTCAAGGCTGATCTCACTCGCGCTAAGTCGTTTGCTCTTGTACAGAGTAATCGTATTACTGTTGCTGAGGTGAGCAAGGTTCGCCGAGGACTCCTTCCTGTCAGTGGTAAGATGACTGTTGCTAAAAAAACACTCATCCAAATCGCTGCCAAGGAAATCAAAGGTGTAGATATCCCAGAAGATATGCTCCCAGGTCAAGTAGCTATTCTCATGGCTTTCGATGACGCTGTAGCACCATTATCTGTTGTAAATACACTTGCGAAAGAATTTGACGGGAATGATAAACTCGTTTTCACGGGTTCATACCTCGATGGTTCTCTCCAGGATGCTCAGACAACTAAAAAGCTTGCATCACTCCCATCTCGGGACGTATTGCTCGCGAAATTCATGGGTTCTCTCTTGTCACCTGTGAGCTCTCTCGCTCGATTCTTTGACGGCGCGAAGCAAAAAATGACAGAGACAAACAAGTCTACAGTTGGCGACCTCGCCTCTGCAGCGTAATATTTTTATTTATTTATCGTATTTTTTATGTCAGATCACGCACAAAAAGTTCTCGACCTTGTTGAGAAACTTACAATTGTAGAGCTCGCTGAGCTCGTAGAGGCTATGGAAGAAAAATTTGGTGTCTCAGCTGCTGCTCCTGTAGCTGCTGCTGGTGCTGCTGCTGGTGCTGCTGAGGAAGAAGGCGGAACAGTTTCAGTCGTTCTCAAAGATGCTGGTGCTAATAAAATTGGCGTCATCAAGCTCGTTCGTGAATACACTGGTCTCGGTCTCGGAGAAGCTAAGACTCTCTCTGAATCTGGTGGAAACATCAAGGAAAACATCGAGAAGAAAGAAGCGGAAGAAATCGTCGCTAAATTCAAAGAAGTTGGCGCTACTTGCGAAATCAAATAGTCTCCATTTGTCTTTCATAAAAAAACCTCTCAGAAATGGGAGGTTTTTTAGGTTAATTA
>CALETF010000076.1 GCA_937920005.1 uncultured Candidatus Altimarinota bacterium | reverse complement strand
ACACTTGTTATGAGTGTTTTCTGAGCATGGGATCAAAATTCTGCAACATCCGTATAGGTAAGAATTTGGACCCTTTCTCTGATATTAGGTATAGCAACTTCGAGAAGACCTTCAATATCGTCTACACGAGTTTGATTTTCTCCACAAACATAGAGATATTTTGGTGGCTTATTTCCTCCTCATCCTCTCACCATTCATATCCTTGGAGGTGCAGATTCCCCTATTCTTACTTCTGATAATGCTTCTAGAACTGATGGCATGACAATATTATTTATAATATACTAAATATACATTTGTCAAAATTACATAAGCTAACTCGAAGAAATTCGAACAAAAAAGCCCAAATGGGCTTTTTATTTTTACTGAAGAATGGCTCCCCGGGTAGGATTCGAACCTACGACCAATTGGTTAACAGCCAACTGCTCTACCACTGAGCTACCGAGGAACTGGGGCATTGTAGAGTATGGAGTCATTTTGTCAAAAAAAATTTGAAAAATAAAGAAAGTTCGTACGATAGGGCTCGTGTTGGGGATTAGCCAAGCGGTAAGGCAGCGGACTTTGACTCCGCCACGCGGGGGTTCGAATCCCTCATCCCCAACCAATACGTACACTAATGCTATATAGTGACCCTACTCCCTAGGGTCACTTTTTTGTTTATATTCTGTCATAAATCCTTTATGGGATTGAGTTTTGATAGTAAGGATTCTAGACCGTTAGCCCTATGGAGGAGGTGCACTAATCGACCTTTTAATACTGGCTCAAGATCTTCAATTTTATCAATTTTTTACTAAAAATCCCTACTTTTGCAATTGGATATAAGGGTTCTAGACCCTACTTTAATTTACACATTGCAAAAGATGAATTCACGCTCTTAATTTCAATAAAGAACTTGAAGAATGGTTTGGGTAAGTATACTGGTCTTATGCAAGCCAATAACGTAAAATCTCTCAAAGCTATCTACGATAATCGAGAAAATCTCGATTTTGATGACGATGGGAGTCTGATCCAAAAAGATGGCAATCCTGTAGACTTCAAAACGGCAAAATCTCCCTATATAAAATAAGTTATGATTGTATCCCACATATCAAAATATATCCCCGCCAAGATAACTAATGTAAAATTGGACTCGAATAATAACGTAATTCCTCCAGACTGAGCAAAATTGATTGATCTCAACACTGCAAAATCACCTTACAGAAAATAAAATCTAGGATAGAAGTTTTTTATATATCTCGACCATTGCCCAGCTATCTTGTCTACAGTATATGAGAAGGTCTTTGGCTGTTTGTATTCTATCTTCTGTGTCGCTAATATCCCCCCGTATAAGCTCTGCAAGTTTATTCATTGCCTTGTCTCACTTACCAATATTTAAATGCTCATAACTGAGACCAGGTACTAAAACTGGTAAAACCTTCTTAATTGATGCTGATCCCTGAAATCTGCGATCAAAGTATTTATATTCGCTGAAAGGGTCATATAAATCATAAGTCATATCATTTATTTTCAGGAAACTGTCCTCTAAATCGGCATAACTCTCTCCAATTTCTTTATTACGTGAGTTTTCAAAAGGTTTATACCAAACAACAAAGCTTGAAGTATTGAGGTGATTGCCAATATCTGCCAAAAATAGCTGGAGAAAATCCTTCTGATTGCCGATAACTATTCGATTTTTCTGTAATTCTATATTTGGATCATCGATACCAGTAACATCTGTTATTTGAAGTTCTCATTCTCAAACAAGTACCGCTCAATAATGTTCAATATGTCCATCGGCAAAGAGCTTATGGAGTGAATATTGGACAACTGCCTGTTGGTATGGCGAAATTCAATCTAATAATGGTATTGGAGTACTAACTGATTCATAATCGTAGAAACAAATAGGAAATTGAAGAGCTGTTAGCCCACTAACAATTTCCGTTTCTTCAATACATGGTTCACTCTCTGATCGAAAATATTTGTCTATAAAATTTCCTGCCTCTGTACCAATTCAGCGCAGTTCTTCTTGAGAAAGTGCAGAAATATCAATACGATTTTCTCTTGCAGCCTGAGCGATAAGTGGAGCGCGAGAATGATGAATAGGAATAGAATAAATAGTTCCAAATGGTTTATCAGCTCCAAAATATTCCAGATATTTATTACCAGGGAAAGGATGTAGAACTCAGAAATCATCCTCTGGAAGGGCTAATTCAGTTCTCATGAGATTAATATATGCTTGGATATTTGTCTCGGTTTCTAAACTGTCATCAATAGAAACATTTCTGGGCTTACTGTTCTGAATTACTGAGATGTTTCGAATACCTCAAACATCTTGAAAAGAAACTATATTATCAATTTTGATTGCTCCATGTCTGACATAATCGGAATTAACATGGGCAATGAAAATCTTATCAATCTCTCACTTTCACATAGATCTTAAAACTTGATTGATGATGTACTTTTGGAAAGCCACGTCATGCAAAAATTCGTCTTCGATCTTGCCTATCTTTCTATCCTCACCATTGTCTTTCATTTTCTTTCTCACACTCGACTTTGCTTTTACCTCTATCAAATCATATCGACCATCTTCGTTAAGGACTAAATAATCTCCTCGAACATAGCAATCTTCTATCTGAAATCCTGGCTGATATATGATTTTTTCTCATCTTTCAATTGCATCTCTTGTACGAGCCAGATTTTGTGTTAACCTATCGCGAAATGACATATCAGCGACCCAAGAATCATCGTCATCAGATCGTCACGAATCCTCTTCTGGGATATCTGGGAAAGCATTGAATAAGTCCGATCCATGTTTACGAACAAGATACTCTCCAACGAGTTTTTCCACCGTTTTACCGAGCTCTATGATGTATTCTTGCATATCATCGCTCTCTGTTTTCGTTGCCTTACGATAACGAGGTATATCGTTAACTCGTAACCATGCAAGTTTTGGGAACTTACGATAATCAACAAAGAGGGATTTCGTAATAAGAGGGCTCATTTTTATGGAAATTAAAAAATTGCGGATAAAACCGAACGTATACCCTCCCACACTAATGAATATACGTGTTTATCTTGATCATATTCTAGAAGTAGCACTTGTACAACTGTTAAAACAAAAATAGCTATAGTAAAATACCAAGTAGCATTTTGAGATGCTATGTTTGTCTGAGTATTTTTGAGATCAAAAAGGCTATTTATGTTCTCTTTTGTGTGTTTTATAACAGGATCTTGAGTTTCCATAAAGTTTTTACTAATGTCTAAATACATTTTTTCAAGATTTGATTCTAGATCTCCAATTTTTTCTATTCGTTCAAATATAGCGGACCGAATTCTCATATGAGTAATGACACTTTTTAGTCGATCAAATATAATTAATAATCGTATAAGTTCCTCTTTTTTCACAGAAATAAAATCAAAATTATCCGATGCATTGAGAATAGAATTTACAATTTCATCTATAGAAGTTTGGATGATATAAAGCCATTCATACAAGGAAATCAAATAAAAATTGAAATCGTCTAGAGCGCCGTAAGGACTAAAATCAATACCATAATTCTTAAATTTGCTCTGGTCTATAAGGAGGCTCAATACTACCTCATCGGAGTCATAAATAAATGCATCGTGAAGGGA
>CALETF010000075.1 GCA_937920005.1 uncultured Candidatus Altimarinota bacterium | reverse complement strand
ACAAGTCCTAACATAACTGCCGGCATACTACAATATTCTGCTTCAGGAACATGAGCTTTTATTTTTTTCTCCATACCGTCTTTCATTTGTTCTACATTTTTTTTATAAATAGAACTTGCTATATCATTAATTATTTTTTTATTTCATGCAAAGCCCATTTGTTTTGCCATGTCTTCAGCGAGTTCTGGTATGCTTTCTAAGAAACCTTGTATTTCATTAAATATTCCATCTCATTTTTTTGAATCTGCTCCGCTACCAAATTGTGGTTCGAGATTCGGATCTAGGTAGTTATCCCAATTAATCCAAGCAATTGGATATCAGTTATCAAATCATTTTCTGAATCTAAAATTATCACCACTATAATATCATTTCCCACGTTCTATAACCGCATGACCAGTGCTGTCACCGTGTGTATCAGCTAATCTTTGGTAATATGCCTTGATTGTTGATTGTTTTTCTCGTAATCTTTGATACTGTTTCTTTTTTTCTGGAGGCTGTTTTTCTAACAAGTCATTGAAAAGAGCTGGATCATTGATCATGAGATTGAGCATCGGATCACGCATTCCAGAGAGTTTATGCATGAGCTCTTTTCCGTGAGACATCCAGAATTTTGTAAAATCTTTTTTCCATTTACTCGACGCGTCTCATGATAAGCGTTCGTGTTGAGCAGTACGAGTGAGTCTTTCTAGTTCTTTTCAGCAATCAAGATTTATTGTGTATGCAAATGCTATACCTGTTTCTCGGAAAATATCTCAGAAATCTTTATTTTGCATAAAAACAAATTGCGGAACATGATATCCGCTTTGAAATTGAGTCTTTATGCCTTCTCGTGTGAATGACATCATCTGTTCTTCTCTTGATCAGAAAAGTACTGCGCTATAAGGCATTGTGGTTTCTGCTGTTGGGTATCATTCTCAGAGCCAGAGATCAGTGGCCCCTCAGAATAGTTCAGGAATTTTTCCTCAGACAGCTGTATTCATCATCCAGTCTAATTTCTCTGCTTTTGTAGTTCTTTGATTGAGATTTCCTACACCACCATCAGCTAAATCTTTATTACCTGCCATCATATATTTCTGGAATCGTCGACCGAGGTTTTTTAACAAAGGATGTTTGAACTCATTAAGGACATCAAAAATTGCATCAGTTTCAGTCATTTTATAGCCATCTTTTGTCCATTTTTTAGGCCAAGGATGATTTCCATGAGGAGGCATGTGGGGATATTTCTCTGGATTTTTATGATTTGGATCGAGAGAATGGCAAATACTATTGTACCAAAACCATTCATGACTTCCATCACTATTTTTGTAGTCATTTTCGCCTCCATCTCATGGATATAGTTGTCAAAAAATCTTCATTGTTGACATCATTGCTGCCATGAATTTCACACTTGGGAAATGTTCTTTTCTAGACCATTTTTTTATTAATCGGCCCCTGTGGTAACTACCCATTCCATCAATCTTATTCACGAGTTCATCGAGATAAGACTGAAAACTCCCATTACCATCAGCGATCATAAGAGAAGGCCACTCCATTTTATTCATGGCCCATCCAAATATACCACCTCCAGAATCCAGTTTTTCCATCGCAAGAGCTGCTGTTATTTTACCTGCAAAAGCGTGATCTTTGTGGTGTTGTTCTTCCCATGCCTTAAATGGTGCTTTCCAGAGGTCTCCATGCATGATGACTCCGAGACTATGAGTATGCATGAGTATATTCCACCAGCTCATACCCTTATCTTTTTCTTTCTTTTCCTTTTTCTTTGCTTTTTCTATTGGTTTTTCTAGTTGAAAACTTGAATTATTTTGGAGATATGACCAGAGCATCTCGAGGGACATCGTGAGTTCAGGGCTTCCAGAAAATTCAGGATCTTGAGTCCATTTATCTTTTTCTGGATCGTATTTTCCTTGTTTGAATGTTCCTTTTCTGTATGTTACTTTCGTTCATTCTATACTTTCGATGTAGAGATCTTTTTTTTCGCCTATTTGAATAATAGGCATAGCCGTAAAACTTCCTGTTTTTAAATCGATTTGTCCAAATATATTTTTACCATTTTCTTCACGTATACTAATTCCCTTCATTTTTTTTGTGAGATTGTCTGCATACTGGTTTTCATTTCAGCATAAGAGATTGAATTGATTGACGGTGATTGGTTTTCAGCCAGTTGGAAGGCGATAGACATCATTTCATGACTTTTTGAGTGCTTTGAGTGTGAGGAGAAAATCATTGAGAGACATTTCTTTTATCGATTTCTTTCCTGTTCCCCAACCGTCCCAAAGGGTGATAGTTCCAGCGTCTGCATCGAGAGATTTTATCTGGAATGTATCAACTCATTTGTCGCTCAGTTTGCAAAAAATCATTCATTCGTGGAGCTTTCGTTCTTCTGCAGAAGCTGATTCTTTTTTGTTATCTCATTTTGGATTGAGGAGCTGGTCTATTTCATAGTTTATTCCATCGATATCGACTACTTCTGTCGCATCTGGGAATTGATTTCGGAGCTCTGCCTGGGTTTCTTGTTCTGTGAAATAGCGAGGATATTTCTTCTCTTGTTCGTTCTTCTCAACATCTTTTTCGAACTCTTCACGTGGGCGGAAAGTGATTTTGCCATCTTCTGCACATCCATCAAGATAGTTATAAAAATCTGCACCCGTATAGTGTCGTGTGAGACCACTCGCAGAGAGTGGGCCTTTATTGTCTCCGAGAAAGCGTGCAGTGATGATGTTTTCTTCGTCAACTGTATCCCCAGGGACAGAGTCGATGATATAGTATCCTGTTATTTCTTCTCCTTCTTTATTTTTTGTTTTCCATTGCATGACACAACCATCATCGAAGTTCTCTATTCCTTCGAGTTGGTGTCCGAGACGTGCTGTGAGTTCTTCAGTGAGACCAGCTTTTGTATCGAGCTTCTCAGGATCGAGGCCATTGTAGGTGTGTTTAAATTTTTCTCGAAAATCCTCTTCATTGTCAGTACTGGCTCGCAGTGAACCAGGTCGTCCACGATAGTACTCGAGCATTTTTTCTGCACTTCCGATAGACCCAAACTGTGACAAGATTCGTACTCTTGTTTCGAAAGGAAGGTTTCGGGTCCCTATCATGTTTTTTCCTCCACCTATTTTTGTTTTGTAGGTTTTTGTCCACTGCTCTTCTTTGTCTTTTTTGAGTGCTTCAGCAAGCTCGGTATCAGCAGGGAGATTCTTTGAAAATTCTGCCTTTTCTGTGTCTGAAGCGATGAAATCTTTGCTTGTTTTTGGATCAATGGCTTCGAGTACACTAAAAGGT
>CALETF010000074.1 GCA_937920005.1 uncultured Candidatus Altimarinota bacterium | reverse complement strand
CATTTTCCTCGTATTAGTGAGCTCACAGAAATACTCAATATTGATGTAGTTTCCTATTTGAGACTTCATCCTGATAAACAAAACGCCCTGGAAAATTATATCAACCAATTAGAAGAAAAGAAAAATGAGTCAGAAGAGGCTATGAATAGTCTTAACCAGCTTAATGCTCTCCATACGAGCGCACTTCCTGCTCTTCAATCAGAAATAAAGAACAAACAAAATAGCATCGAATCTTTTTATAACGATCGAGACGGTGTTGCTATCATACGTGCTCTCTCTGAGCTTGAAGAACTTCGAATACAAGAACAAGACCATAAAAATATAGTTGTTTTCACGGCTCGTATTGCTGCTGAATATAACACACTCATTACCGCATCAAATCAAAAGCTCGTAGTACTTCGTGCAAATATGGCGCCATTGGTCCAAGGGGTAACAGTCAAACTCCCTCAATGAGTCAATATTAATGCACTCAAAGAGCTCAAAATATTTGCCACTGAAACAAAATAATATGCGATTTATCTCTCACATCGTTTATTTTCTCAAGAAATTTACTCCAGCGAAGAAATATCTCCTCATGGGTTTGGTGTTTTTTGCAGGGTACACTTTTGCTGCTGATACTACCAAAGACTCCGATGTTATAGAGGCAATTGTTCAAGTACTCAACTTTCTCTTTACAGTTATTACATTTTTGTTAACCCCGGCTGTTATTTTGGCTGGCTGGCTTCTCTCGCCAGACTGGACTATGGGTGATTTTTTTGGTCTTCGTCCGTATTTTATTCAAGTATGGGTACTCGTAAGTAATCTCGTCTATATTATATTTGCTTTGATGCTTCTTTGGATGGCTGTCATGCAGATATTCTCAAGTGAATCCAATTATGCTTTTAAGAAAAAATTACCACATTTTCTGGTTGGAATAATGATTGTTCCTTTTACATGGCTTTTTGTGAGTTGGACACTGTCATTTGCTAATCAGGCAGTTGCAGCGGTATTATCTATACCGTCTGGTGCTATTGCATCCATGCAAAAGGATGATAAGGGTGTATTTCATCTCCGAACAATTCCAACTAAGTTTACTCTTGATTTTTCGGAAGATGCTCCTGGGGCAAATCCTGAGACTATGTCCTGTGCCAATAACGGTGAGACAGAAGAGGGGAATATTAAGTGTATCTCTCCAGCCGAGTTTATATCAAAAAATTCATCAGGGCCATTCTTTATTATTATGGTCTATGCATACGACATTTTCAAAATACAAAAAACAGAAATGGTGGATTTTGCTAAAGTGTGTTGAGGAACAGAATGAGCAAATGTTGATTCAAGAACCTGTGTTAGCTCTCTCTTGAAATTGCTCCGCAAATTTGGAGTTGCCTTTATTACAACAACATTTTTTGCAATTATTTTGATAGCGTTGTGTTGGGTATTGCTTTCACGAGCATTTAAACTTTGGATTTATGTGATGTTTTCTCCTCTTTTTGGTCTCGCATATGCAGTAAGTGATGGTGAACTCTCCAAGGAGTTTAGTTCGGAATGATCGGGTGAGTGAGTGAATTTATGAGAATTCTGATTCAAGCCGTTTTTTAGTTTGGCTATGGTTCCAGTACTGGTATCTGCAGTACTTTCATTTGGCCTACTTTTTATCGGAGTCGTGAATAATACATTTACTTCGTGATCCCTTTCTGATAACTGAAGTGGCACATTTTGTACGACAGGAGAATTTATGGTGAAGTACTGTATAAAAGAAACAGGCACAGAGCCAAAAGGATATTCTTCTTATATTGTTATCGGTACTGAATGAACAACAGTGTGAGAATGAAGCGATTCGAGAGATGCATTTATAACATTTGAATTTGGTTCTATGTTATCTGAATTTGTTGGTAATTCTGGTGGAAAAACTCTTACTGGTGGTGCTCAATGATTTGCTGATGGGGCAAATGATATTTTTGCTCACATTATTCTCTCCCTTATAGCTCTGGCTGTTATGTGGATGGGTGTCAAAGTAGCAGTATCTCATGATGAGGTGACCAAAGCAGCCTTTGCACCATTTGAAAAATTCGGTAATAGTGTTGGAAATTTTGTCCAACATATTCCGAGCTATCTCCCAACGCCGCATCCAGCGTTTGCTGCTTTCAATCCTGCTGTATATGATGCTGTTGCTACAAAAATGTTTAAAAATGTGAACGAAACAGTCGAAGCGTCAAGAAGTAAAAATCTTGCTGAAATATTTGGTTCAGACGGTATCAATGGTCTCAATCAGGCTGCCTCTAATCTTAACGGTAGTGCCGAAAGTATCAAAGCTGTTACAGAAAAATTTGCCAGTTTACCAGCTGGTGAACGTGATGTAGCAAAAGCGTTTGATCCATTAAAAAGAGCATTAAATGAGGCTGTTACATGATTTGGCCTACAGGGTGCAGAATTGACAGCATTTAATCAGATAAATACAAAACTACAACAAGCAACCACACGTACTGAAGCCGCTCAAGTCTTAAGAGATAATCCAGAATTAGTGAATCAAATCAAAAATGAAGGTATAAAAGATATATTTACGCAAATTCAAAGTGATAAGCCAACTTCGACTTCTTCTTCATGAGGATGAGCAAAACTTATTGGGAGTGATAGTTTCAAGGAGCATACTATTGATGGTAGTGTTATTAAAAAGAATGGAACTGCAATTAACGGTGATAATCTTACTTCACCTCAAAAATCCAAGATTCGAGAATTATTTTCGGATAAAGCAAAAATTGGCAGTATGAGTATTGATGAAATTAAAACAAAACTTAGCACGCTTGATTTACCTCAATCTGAAATTAAAGAGATTACTTCTTCAGACCAGGCTAGAGCAATCGCAAATGGATTACTCGATGCATCTAGTGGTCATTAAAGAATTTGAAAAAGGCTTTTAATTTTCTTCTTTAGATTGTTTTTGTCTGTGAAGAATATTTCCTGAGCATGTAACAGATGCCCCTTTCTTCCGTGTAATTCACCCAGTTCTGGAAACTTCACCACATTTGGTCCGCCATAGCGACGATCACCAATAAGAGGGTGACCTATGTGTGCCATATGCACGCGTATTTGATGAGTGCGTCCTGTTTTAGGATGGAGCTCGACGAGGCTCCATTCATTCTTAGTACCAGTTTTGAGGACTTTATAACTTGTTTCTGCATTTTGACCACGAGGGTCTACGACGACTTTTGCTTCATCTGTTCTCCCAGTATCGATGCGGAGAAGGGGAGCTGTGATAACTCCTGTTCGCGGTTCTGGTACTCCTGCCACGAGCGCATGATAGGTTTTTTCTACTTTTCTGGTGCGAAATTGTTCTGCCATATGTTCGTACGACTGACGATTGAGGCAAGAGATGATGATACCCGATGTATCACGATCAATTCTGTGTGCGAGAGCTGGATGAAAAAAGGTACCCGCAGGTTTCCATCCATGCGAGACGATATAGTCCTCGATTTGTTCTATGAGGGATACTTCATCAGTTTTGTGATCGGGGCTGTGTACGATGAGTCCTGATGGTTTGTCGTATACGAGAATATCATCATCTTGGTAGAGTATTCTCGTGGGGTCGAGTTTTTCATGAATGACTCGCGTTTGTGTCTCGCGAGTTTCCCATACGGAGAGAATATCTGGAGCAATATCGATATCGAGAATATCTCCAGCTCGGAGTTTCGTGCTTTCGGGGAGTTTTTTCCCCCCGAGGGTGATTTTTTTTGTTCGCAGTGCTTCATAGATTTCTCCGAGCTTTGCTCCGGGGAAGACTTTTCGCAGATATCGATCGAGTCTTTGTCCGAGGTCATCAGGAGATGGTTGTATGTGTTTCATGAAGTATCTGTTTTGGGTTTTTCTCTGAAAAATATAGGAAGAAAGTTTATTTTTACAAATACACCCTTTTGTATACTATGATTTGCAACTCATCTCAAAAAGAATTTTGCCCTATGTCTCTTACTCGAAAGATTTTGCTTCTCGTTGCTGGTGTAGTTGCCTTGTTCCTCGCCCTCAATCTGACTGTTTTACCGTATGTAACCCAGAGGTATTTCTTCGATTTCTTGCAGACTTTTTATGCTGAGACGAGACAAAATGAGATAGATGCTGAGATCCTCTCTCTGATAAAACAATTTCCTGATGATGCTCCTGAACTTCTCGAAAAATACAGAGAAATCGATGAAGACCTCTGAAAACTTGCCTCTGGAATTGAAACCTATATCGATACAAATCCGGTGTTTAGTCGTGACTCCGTTGGGCAGTATTTAGAGGAATCTGGTGTAGAAAAAAAACAGGTAGAGGATGTAATTGGTCTCAATGCTATGTCAGTGTTTCTCAAAAGTGCACCACTTGGATTTAGTTTTACGGATGGGACTGATCCAAAGCGTCAATTTGTGATGCAAGTACTCGTTGCCATGGTAGCTATCAATATTCTTTTTGTTATTGTGGTGGTCGCATTTGTGTTGTATTTTCTCAGAAAATCATTTCAACCTATTCATGCTGTCACTGATACGCTCGATAACTTCACGACTTCGGGCGGGAAAACACTTGATTATCAGGGGAAAGATGAGTTTCGTCCTCTGGTTGATTCTCTCAACAATCTCCGACTTCGTCTCGATCATCAAGAAAGTATTCGTACACAATTTCTCACCGATATGAGCCATGAGCTCAAAACACCCATGACGGCTATTCGTGTCTATCTCGAAGGTATCAAAGATGGCGTTATCCAACTTAATACCAAAAATATTGATGCTCTGGCAGGAGAGCTTGCCAGACTCACTCGTATTGTCGAGAGTTTGATGCACTTCCAGACGTTTGAGAGTCGGCCAACGGATTTCGATATGACAAAGATCAATCTTGTCGATATATTTAATATTGTTCAAGAGACACACTCATGAGAACTCTCACATCACGGTCAATCTATGGTGTATGTTGGTCCCAAAAGAGCGACTATCATTTTTGATCACGACAGTCTCGTACAGATATTTCATAATGTTGTTGGCAATTTCCTCCGCTATGCGGGGCAGGGGACACAGCTTCGCGTGAATTTCTTTCATGAGAGCACGACAGATATCATCATATTCCAAGACAATGGTCGTGGTGTAAAATCAGAGGATTTGCCATACCTCAAAGAAAAATTTTACCAAGCTGATAAATCAAAATCTGGTGATGTACGCGACCGTGGTCTCGGTATTGGCCTCTCGATTATTGATAAAATTGTACGTGATGCAGGGGGTGCCGTCGACTTAATCAGTGCTGAAGGTGAGTGATTTACGGTGAGAATCGAAATCCCACATAAGCAACTCGGTCGTCGTTAGGAACTATTGACACAAAAATTAGCACCTATATAATACGGGTGCTAAAATATTTTTTAACCTTTTATTTCTATGGCAAAGATTACGCCACTCCAGGACAGACTCGTCCTCCGAAAAATGGAAGCCAAGAAAGAAACGGCTTCAGGCATCATCCTCCCCAAAGAGCAGAATGATAGTCCAAATGTATTTACTGTTGAAGAAGTAGGCCCACTCGTCAAAGAGAAACTCGGATATGAACTCAAAAAAGGTGACAAAGTCATCAAAGGTCAATACTCAGGTGATGATATCAAAATCGATGGTGAAGAAAATCTCACTATCGTTGCGGCAGAATACATCCTCGCGAAAGTTGATTAATTAATTTTTAATAATTTTATACTATGGCTAAAAAACAAGTTCTCTTCGGTGATGCAGGTCGACTCAAGATGCTCGAAGGAGTGAAAAAACTTCACGAAGCAGTCTCAGCGACACTTGGTCCAAAGGGTCGTAATGTGGTATTTCCAAAAAGCTATGGCGCACCTCAAGTAACCAATGATGGTGTTACTATTGCAAAAGAATTTGATCTCGAAGATCCAATCGAAAATATGGGTGCTGAACTCATCAAAGATGTAGCTTCTAAAACCAACGATGCTGCTGGTGATGGTACAACGACTGCCACTGTTCTGACCTATGCTATGATCTCTGAGGGTCTCCGCGAGATACGTTCTGGTATCAATGCGATTGAACTCAAAAATGGTATGAAGCTCGCAGCCAAAGAAGTCGCAAAAGAACTCAGTAAACATTCTCGTCCTGTGAAATCTTCTGAAGAAATCGCAGCGATCGCAACTATTTCTGCACAAAATGAAGAAGCAGGGAAGATTATTGCTGATGCAATGGATAAGGTAAAACGTGATGGTGTCATCACTGTGGAAGAA
>CALETF010000073.1 GCA_937920005.1 uncultured Candidatus Altimarinota bacterium | reverse complement strand
TCTTTGACTTCTTTTGTCGCAGTTGCTGGTTTCTTTGCGATTTTTTCAGCAACGCTTTCACGTGCAGTTCGCTTCATCATAGGCATAAGCTCGTCTGTAATAAATGTGAGAGACTTCAGGTTGTTTACATTTGCAGGGACAAAATGATCACAGAGTTTTGGTTGACCAGTTGTACCGAGGATAGCAAAGACAGTGAGGCCGAGAACGTTTGCTTCTTTGATAGCCTGGAGTTCGTAGTGACCATCGATAACGAAGATTCCATCTGGAGATTTCTTCATATCTTTGATACCTTCGTAACGCTTCTTGAGACGGTTGAGACGAGTCATAACCATAGCCTTCTCTTTTTTTGAGAGACGGTTGATTTCACCCGTTTCGATGTCTTTCATGATTTTGTTGTATTCACGAACCTGACGTTTGATAGTGTTGTAGTTCGTGAGGAGACCTGGAACCCAAACAGAAGTAACGCTTGAGTGACCTGTTTTTTCAGCGAGGTCTTGAGCGATTTTCTGAGTCTGTACTTTTGTACCGACGATGAGGAGCTCTTTACCAGACTTGCAGAACTCTTCGAGTGCTGCTTTTGTTTCCGCGAGATGTTTCTCAGTTTTTGTGAGATCAAATACGTGGATACCATTCTGTTGTCCATGAATATAAGGCTTCATGGCAGGAGACCAGTGTTTTGTATCGCTTCCGATATGTACTGCATTGTGCAGCATGTCTTTGATGAGAGACATAGAAAAAAATAAAAAAAATAATCCTTGAACTTGTTTCACCGTAGCCGATTGTGAGGGTCTCAGGTTTTCTAGGCCGTGAAATAGGACACGTCGTAGATGAAATAAGTGGGCCGCTCATATTCCGAGCGACTCGCGCAGTATATCTAAAGACCTAGAAAAGCAAATAAAAAGCCCTCATTTTGAGGGCTTTTTTGAGATTCTCTCGATTTAGTTCCACCAAACACACATATTGTTGATTTGGACGAAACCAGCGTTACATGACCAACAGCTCTGACTATTTGTATAATAAGCGTTTGAAGGCATAGCGATACTGCAGTTATTGTAGTTGTTGTAATTGTTGTTGTATGCGCTACAAGAAACTGCAATATTGTTTGTGCCAGTACAGTTCCAGTAGGTGTAGTTTCCATTGTAGCTGGTATTTGAGACATACCCAGTTGTACAAGTATTGGCAGTAGAGCCACACTGACCTGTTGTGCCGTAGTTGTTATTACCGTAGATGCTACAAGAAACTGCAACATTGTTTGTACCAGTACAATTCCAGTAGGTGTATCCACCGCTATAAGTTGTATTTGAAGAGTATCCTGTTGTACATGAGCCAGCAGTATAGCCACATTGACCAGTTGTACCTGAGCTGTAGTTCGTTGTACAGGTGTTACCAGAACGGTAATAACCACTGTTACATGACCATTCACAGCTTCCAGCTGTTGTGTAGTATGCGTTCCAAGGAGCCGTACCACAAGAATAACATGTATTGCCTGAGAGGTATTGACCAGCAGAACAGTATGTATTGTTGTAGTTGCTGACACATGTATTGCCAGATCGGTAGTAACCACTATCACATGACCAATCACATGTTCCTACATTTGTATAGTAAGAGTATGATGGCTTCGAAGTACAAGCGAGACACATATTGCCAGTCCAGTATTGACCAACGCTACAATTGTTATTGTTGTACCCGTTATTGTAGGCACTACAAGAAACTGCTGTACCATTTGAGCCAGTACAATTCCAGTAAGCATAATTACCATAGTCTGTTGTATCATAGAAAGTCCCTGAAACACAAGAATTGATAGACGTACCACACTGACCAGTTGTACCGTAGTAATTACCACCAGTGTATGCGTTACATGAGACAGATGTGCCATTTGTACCAGTACAGTTCCAATAAGCATAGTTACCAGAGTCATTTGTATCGTAGAATGTACCAGAGATACATGAGTTTACACTTGTACCACATTGACCTGTTGTTCCGTAGTTGTAACCGTTGTTGTAAGCGCTACAAGAAACTGCTGTACCATTTGAGCCAGTACAATTCCAGTAAGCATAGTTACCGTAGTCTGTTGTGTCATAGAAATTTCCTGAGAGACAAGAATTGACGCTTGAGCCACACTGACCAGTTGTACCGTAATTGTAACCACTTGCTACACAGGTATTTCCTGATTTTACGTAACCACTATTACACTGCCAGATACATGATCCGTTATTGGTGTAATAAGCATTCCAAGGAAGAGTACCACAAGAATAACACGTATTCCCAGAGGCATATTGCCCAAGGCCACAGTTATTATTTGAGTAATTATTATTGTAGTTGTAGTTGCCACCATTTGTTTGACAGAGATTGATAGCCTTGATAGCGTAATTGAATACATCACGTCGGTACGCATTGGTATTCGGTCCAAAGCTCGTAATAGAAGTGATGATATCACGGTCATAGGCATACTGCATGAGAGGTTTTTGCCAAGTTACAGCGCCTGTACCAGTAAATCTCCAGTCATCGTAGGTAGTACTTTGATATTCGAGATTTGCACCACTCATGAGCATAGCGAGAGCCTCGGCACGAGTGACATTTTTGAGAGGACGGAAAAAGACATCTCCGTAGGTGTTTTGATCATTTTGAGAGACGATACCATCACGAGCAAGTGTTTCAGCAACACGACAAATCCAATCATTTGGATAGCTCGATGAAACATCAGAGAAGATATTGTCACACATGTATTGTCCTTGAGGAGGTACGTTTGAGATAGCACCACAGATTTCACCCACCTTGAGAGTCACAGCAGCGACTTCTTGACGAGTAATAGTGCGGTCGAGATTATATTCCCGACAAGTATTTTTGTAGCTCACAACGCCTTTTGCAGCGAGTTGTTCTACATTAGTACAATCAGTACTTGTGTAAGCCATAGCTGAGAGACTCAGAGAGAGACATCCAGCGATGAGAACGATACGAGAGAAAAGTGTATTCATAGAGGGATAAAAGAGGTAAAATATATCCTTTACAAAATCTATATTATACAATATTTTACAAAATCAAGTATTTTGTATACAAAAATTAAAATATTATATTTTGCAAGTTAGTTGGTTATTGAAGAGTATGGAGTTGCCTTGCGATTTGATGATTTACATGATACAATGAACCCATGAACACTATGGAAATCATTATTCGCTTGATAGAAGCGGCGGCACTCGGAGCCCTGATTGGGCTTGAAAGAGAAGTGGTTTCAAACCGTATCATTTCTGATTTTAAAAACCCTCAGGTTATCTTTGGATGACTCCGTTCGTATACATTGATGTCTCTCCTTGGTGCTGTTTCTGTTTTTCTGGGCGATGTGCTCGGAGAAATCAGTTTGATATTGATATTCACTGGCACGATTCTGTTTTTATTTATTCTGCTCTCATATATCTACTCTGCATTTAAACAACACCAATTTGGTGTCACAAGTGAATTTGCAGCAGTGACTGTCTTTCTCTTGGGAGCTCTGGTTATGCTCGGAGAAGTGCAAGTAGCTATTTTCCTTGGTATATTGGTTGCTGTGATGCTCAACTACAAGACTCGTATTACTCCATTGATTGATAAAATCGGAGAAGAAGAGATATCAACGACACTCAAATTCGCGGTAATATCACTCATCATCCTCCCACTTCTCCCAGATCATAAATATGCGCTCCATGATATGATGGTTTTTCTTCCAGAAGGACCACTCACAACAGCTCCATTTTTTAATCCCTATGGTATCTGGTTTTTCGTGGTGATCATGTCAGCGGTGAGTTATGTCGGTTACGTCCTAACAAAAGCTCTCGGAGCTGGTCGAGGTATCATCCTCTCAGGAGCTCTCGGTGGTCTCGTCTCATCAACTGCGGTCACATCTGCTATGGCAGAAAAGAGTAACCAAGAAGAAAAGGCGTACCTCTATCCAACAGTCATAGCAACTATTGCTGCCTGTTCGATTATGCTCTTCCGTGTCCTCGGTATAGTGATGCTCTTCAATCCTCTTCTTTTGGGCACACTACTTATTCCAATTCTTGCGATGATAGCAACATCAGCAGCACTTCTCTGGTGGGCTTGGTGAAAATCAAAAACACACGAAACAGGAGTCCAGGTAGCAGAACTCCATGAGAGTCCTTTTCAGATTGGACCGGCACTCAAATTCGCAGGATTCGTTATCCTCATCAAATTCGCATCTACGCTTGCTCTTGTGTATCAATCATCATTTCAGGCATTAACGAGTATTATCACAAGTTATATACCGATTCTTTCGGGCTTTCTCGAGCATCTGCCTATCTATCTCGTTTCTCTCTTTTCAGGTCTCGCTGATGTTGATGCTATTACTCAGGAAATGGCAGAAATCTCAAATGCTTCTGGCGTTCAGTCGCTCACGACTCTCGCAGCAACAACAGCTATCATTATAGCACTTGTGACTAATACGGCCGTGAAGATTGGTCTTGCAAAGAAATTTGGAAGTCAGCTTTTTGGAACCTATGTATTCAGAATGTTGGGCGCTGTTTTGGCAGTAGGTGTCCTGGTTCTCGGTATTGTGTCTCTCTGGAATTAAGTTTGACAAAAAAATATTGCGCCAATAATTAATTGGATTACTTACTAACCAATCAATTATGAGCGATAGGCATATACCTCGAGCAGAACTTGAGGCTAGCAGACAGTTGGATGTTACTATCTCAAAACTTCTTCCAGGTATTTTGAGCAAGCTTCCAGAAGATGTTCTTCGATGAGTTACAGAAAGGGTTTATGAGATTATTGGGAGACCATCAGGCAAGGTACCTGCTGAACTTATATTGCGCAGAAAATATGAATTACTCATTGCTGGAAAACATATTGAACCATTCACTCCAGAACAAATTGCAGCAGCTAATAAAGAAGAGAAAAAAGAGGAGATTGTATGACCTGAAGACGGTGTTGGTCCAGGTGGAGCAGGAATGATTGTATAAATAAAAAATCTCCCGAATCGGGAGATTTTTAGAAATTAACTTCTGAGCTTTATATGCAGTTCCTTGAGACTGTCTTCATCGACTTCACTTGGAGCGTTCATCATAGCATCTTGCGCTTTTCCAGATTTTGGGAACGCATACATATCTCGGATATTGTCTTCGTTTAAGAGAATCATCATGAAACGATCAATACCAAAAGCGAAGCCTCCGTGTGGAGGAACACCATATTGAAATGCTTCGTACATACCACCAAATTTGTTTTTTACTTCTTCTTCACTTCGTCCGACCATACGGAATGCCTCTGTGAGGAGCTCGAGGTCATGATTTCGGATAGAGCCGGAGAGGATTTCATAACCATTGAGCGTGAGGTCATACTGGAAACCATAGACTTCCTCTGGATTCATATTTCTGAGGTCTTCGAGAGTCGCATTGATACTACTAAATGGGTTGTGAGCGAAATCAAGTTTGCCTGTTTTGTCGTCTTTTTCAAACATTGGAAAGTCTGTAATCCAAGCGAAGGAGAGCGTGCTTTCATCGACGAGATTGTAGCGATTTCGGAGGGCAACACGTACAGCGCCAAGAACCTTATTCACTACTTCTCGTTTATCCGCACCAAAGAAAATCATGTCACCCACTTTTGGTGAGAGTTTCTCTTCGAGGACTTTGAGCTCTTCTTGGCTCATGAATTTGAGAATTGGGCTTTTTGGTCCTGTTTCTTCGTAGATGATGTAGGCGAGACCTTTTGCACCTTGTTCGACGGCGAGAGCAGTGATTTCGTCGATATCCTTGCGTGACATGGCAACACCAGGAAGCTTAAATGCTTTAACGACGCCACCTTTTTCTATAGCACCGGCAAAAACTGAGAATCCAGAACCCTTGAATGCATCACTGAGATCTTCAAAGTGGCAATCAAAACGGAGGTCAGGCTTATCTGAGCCATATTTTTCCATGGCTTCATGGTGTGTGATGCGAGTGAAGACAGGTGTGAGGAGTTTGCGGTTTGGGGTGACGGTTTTGACGAGATCACGAGCGAAGTTTTCAGCGACTTCGAGGACGTCTTCTTGATGGACGAAGCTCATCTCGCAGTCTATTTGATAAAATTCACAGCTATGACGGTCGGCACGAGGGTCTTCATCACGGAAACAAGGGGCAATTTGGAAGTATTTATCAAATCCTGAGACCATGAGAAGTTGTTTATATTGCTGAGGAGCCTGAGGAAGAGCATAAAATTTCCCAGGGTGGAGACGAGAAGGGATGAGGTAGTCACGAGCGCCCTCTGGAGAGCTGACGGTGAAGAGGGGAGTCTGCACTTCGAGAAATTCGTTTTTTCTGAACCATTCACGAGCATAGGCATTGACCTGAGCTCGGAACTCGATTTTCTTTCGCTGGATGTCTCGTCGGAGATCGAGATAACGGTATTTGTAGCGGATATCTTCACTTGATGTGCTGTGATCTGAGATTTCAAAAGGAGGGGTCTTTGCTTTGCTCAAAATAGAGCATTCATGAACGAGTACTTCGATAGCACCCGTCATGAGTTCACTGTTTTCTTGTCCAGAGGGACGAGCGCGGACCTCGCCCTCGATTTTTATAACCCATTCAGCACGAGCAGATTCGATGATTTGTGCTGCTTCCGTGTGTGTTTGTGGGTCGAAGACGAGCTGAGTAATGCCATATCTATCACGAACATCGATAAAGATGATACCACCGTGATCACGACGATTTGCAACCCAACCTGAGAGAGTGACTTTTTGTCCAATATGATGCGCGGTGAGCTGTCCGCAGGTATGAGAACGGTGCATAGAATCAATAACTAAAAATAATGATGAAGGAAAAATGAAGGATTTTCTTATTTGAATTATGTCCTTTTTTGTGAAAAGTCACATTTTTCTTCCAGAGGCACTCCTATAAAATACTTAAATATATAAATAATATTAGTCAAGTACTCTCTGAAATGAAATTGCATCGATATGCTTGAGGTATCAAAAAGTCTATGGTAGCATGAGGGTATGAAAAAGAAGAAAATCTGTATCGGAATATGGAAAATATCCGTTGATTCACTCCACTGGATTGGTTTTGGTATAGCTGCTACGAGCATTACCTTGCTTACTGCTTACGGCTTTTCATTATCGCTCAAGCCAAATTCTTTTACACTCGATAGTGCTCCAGAAGCGCCATTAGCAATGGTTGGTGTAGCTCTTTCGAATAACATTGGTACAGGTATACCTCGTGCAAATGAGATTCCAGTGAATCTTCCGGCCGATGTTCCAGTGGTCCAAGAGGCACTTATCAAAGATGGTATTTCAGGGGTTGGTTTTTTTGAAGCCGCCGGGCGACTGATATTTTTTTT
>CALETF010000072.1 GCA_937920005.1 uncultured Candidatus Altimarinota bacterium | reverse complement strand
ATCCGAAAGCAGGAAACTGAGATCCGAAAGCAGGAAACTGAGATCCGAAAGCAGGTACAGGAGGAACAGAAACAGGTGGACGAACAGTATCTGTTGTAGGTGGTGGCAAAAATGAAACGTTCGTTGACCCTCCAAGAGCAGAAGGTACAGTACAAGTCTTTGACGAAAAATCCGTATTAGAAAATCTCGCTCAGGATGTAAATGTACAAAAAAGGTTACCAAAATTCCTCCTCGTATCTCAAGTAGCAAATACTTTCATACAATGACTACGAGCAAATCCATCAAGTCATGGCAATAAACCAGAACAAGCAGAGAGGCTAGAACAAAAAATCTGAGCCATCATGAAAGAGCTCTCAAAATTAGGATCAAAGTTAAACACAGAAGTGCCAGACTATACGAAAGTACAAGACAAGCTACTCAGTCTCGAAAAGGATATGGGGCCAATTTTTGGTGAGGATGAAGTACGAGAGATGATACAGCATCTCGATATGGTCCAAAATGAAATTCCTCTAGTTACAAATGGCGATGCACAAGCTCCTGGAGAAGTCCCAGAATGGATAGAAAGAAAAATCGGATCCAACATGAGAAAATACATCCTGGGTGCTAATGGTAACTCTGGTTTGGCAATGGAATTTATGTCAAACAGACTCATAAAACGAAGAGATGTGGCAGGCACAAATCCAAAAATGGAGCAACTCCGAGCAGAGCTACGAAATGCAGACAGTGCGATATTTAATATGCTCGAAACAAAAGGGTGGTCAGCCGTCAATGACTACCTCTATAACACATTGAAATCAATAGGTGTTTCTGATAGTGCAAATGATACATTCCGAAAAGAAGCAAAGAAAGCCGTAGACAGCATCAATCAACAATATAACGATAATGCTCCTGCATTGAAAGCAAGTTTTAAACAAGAACTTTTAGCAAAAGGAGTTCCAAATGATGCAAATTTAGATGGAAAAGTATTGGTCTTATTTGAAGCAAAAAAGAATGATGCAGTATCAAAAGCAGTAACAAGTCAACTCACTACAAAGGCCATAAGACATAAAGCAGACAGTGACAACGACGCTAATGATGGCCAATTAATAGCAGAAATAGATAGTGCAAGTGAAGACGGTTGGGTACTTATATGATCGCAAATTGCTGTTGATATAGGCACAATTCTTGCAACTGGATGAGTAGCTGGAGCATTAGGAAAACTAGCAGCACGAGGAGTAGCAGCAGCAGTAGAATACTCAACT
>CALETF010000071.1 GCA_937920005.1 uncultured Candidatus Altimarinota bacterium | reverse complement strand
GCATACAAAACTGGACATGTAATAATAATTTGTACTGCATATCTTGTTTCAATTCTCACGATAATTTCTGATGTATCTCTCTCAAAAAGCACGACCATTGTATTCTGAATAAAGCTTATTCAGTTGCTGAGTACGAAACTCTTGCTGGCAAAACCATAGACCACATGAGATGAACAGGAGAATGGTGAGAATTTTTCCCCACTTGGCTCTCCCCTTTTGGCTACGATGAAACAGTCGCAAATCAATATTATCCTCTCTCAGAAGTTGAGGTACGAGAAAAATGATGGAAATGGAAGTGAGAAGAAGAAGCATCATCCTATCATGGACCTTTTGTGAGACCACTAGCGACAAAGGAGTACAATGAAAAAAATGTAGGCTATGAAACAGCACAAAAAAATATTGATGCCCTTATTGGATGAGTATTGCAGTGTGAGTTAACTCAGAAACCGTTTAAAATTACCAAACAAGAACTCGCATTTTATATCGAAAATAAACTTCCTCTCCCAACAAAACATCCAGACCAGAGACATCTGGAACGTATGTCACTGAGAAATCCCCGTGAAATTCACGAAAGAATCTGTCCTGAGTGTCAGAAAAAAATGATTACAACGTATGGACCAAATCGACCAGAAAAGGTCGTCTGCGAGGAATGCTATAGGAAACTTGTCTATTAATCGGTTCTGTCTATCATGCCTCCATGATTCCTCCTAGAGAAAAAATTATCGAAACAAAAAAATGCAGAATTTCTGGTAAGGAGTTTTTTGTGACCGATAAAGATATGGAATTTCTCGAAAAAGTGTCACCTGTATTTAATGGAAAAAAATACCACATCCCCTCCCCAACGCTCTGTCCAGAAGAGAGAATGAAAAGGAGGCTCGCATTCAGAAACCCAAGAAGCGTCTATCTGAGAAAAAGTGATGCAACTGGCGAGACAATATTTAGCCAATACGCTCCTGGGAAAATATTTCCAGTGTATGATAATGAAACATATTATAGCGACTCATGGAATCCTGGTACATTTGGGAAATCATTTGATA
>CALETF010000070.1 GCA_937920005.1 uncultured Candidatus Altimarinota bacterium | reverse complement strand
CTCAGGGAGAACTGCTTTTACATCGTCTCAGAGAACATCTACGATATCATCAGCAAGAGTGATAATAATAGGTCCACCAGAATATTCTTGCCCAGAATAGACATCTTTTTTTGCTTCGAGCACCATGGCAACAGCGGTGAGGCTCACACCAACAGGGTCAATCACACGCTCCACTTTTTTCTCTACTTGTTCTACGACAACTGGAGCAGTTTTTTCTGGTCATTTTGGTTGATTTTTTAATGCCTCAAAGAGTCTTTTTTGTTCTTCTATTTCTTCTGGTGTTGGTTCTGCTTCAGCATAATAGGATACTTCGATTGTATTATTTCATGCGAAACGATGCGTCGATGGTAGATTTATCACAATACGATATCAAAAATGCCCCCGAAAAACGTTTCCCATGACTACAGGAATCATATTTATGCCTGTCGGATTTATATCTTTTATTGTCTCAAAAACTGGCTTCCTAGCAGGCAAGCTCCGTTGTATAGAAATAGTAGTTCATTGTGGGAAATCACAATTCGAGAGATCGATGTGGGTGATTTGTTTCTTATTTTTTTTAGCTTCTGCTAACTCAGGAAATACTGTATTTGTCTCAGGGAGAGTAATAACTATTTTTTCTGGTTGAGTAGCACGAGTAATAAGCGTACTCATGGCAGTCT
Source organism: uncultured Candidatus Altimarinota bacterium (assembly GCA_937920005.1). GTDB lineage: Bacteria > Patescibacteriota > Gracilibacteria > BD1-5 > JAGOOR01 > JAGOOR01. Next base: position 2,687 of record CALETF010000070.1, on the reverse strand, counting down.
GAGTTGTAACAGGAGGTTGTATCCGTGCAACAACGCTAGATGGTTTTTGTTCTTTTTTTTCTATTTTTTTCTTTTCTCGAAAGAACCTATATTCTCTTTCGAGAACATCAGATATTACATCTGGCAATCAGCTCGTTGTAGATCATTTTTTATTTTTATCTTTCTTTCTTTTAAGACGATTTGGCACAACTCAATTTTCAAAGAGATTTCCATCCAGCCCAAAAACATAATAAAATACTTTCTTCGCCTGAGAATCATGACTCATCAAAACATCAAAATATTTCTTAATCCATGCCACCCATGTTTCAGTGTGATCAGGATTTCTAAATATCTTTGAAATTATTTCCTCATATCACAAGATATCATTTTGACAAAGAAAAAAATTAAGAGCAGGAACATCTAACTCAGTCAAAACCGATTGATCTTCGGTAGATACTCTATCTTCAACCAAATGTGAAATATTCAATAATATTCTTTCTGGCCCTAACCCTTTTCGTCGCCAAAACATTATTTTTTGACGCTTATATTCTGCTCGAAGTTCTTTTGGAATTATATAGGCATCTTTTTGAAGCATAGTTTGTACTAGATCCGCACCTTTTTCCCCTGGTACCATTCTGTTGAAAAAATATGAAGATCTCATTCACCATGCACACTTAACTTCATTATTGCATTCATCATCAACCAGTTTACTTAAAATAGGAGTCATCCCCTGTATATGTGGGTATCTCGCATACAAATCTGATAGATTTTTTACGCTTTTAAGATACAAATAAAAATGCATACAGTTAAGAAATGCATTATAAAATTCTGTTGCACTCATCCCCATTAATTGAGCTGTCAGAAGTCAATGTGCAACTAAAACATCTCGCTTCACCAGAAGAGGCAACCTATGCATCTCTGGAAACATATCAAAAATTGCAAAAAGTTCCCCTCTATGCTCAACAAGGTATTCACCTATTTGCTCTAATTCAAGACCCCTTAAATTTGGTATGATTTTCTCTGCCAATTGTTGTATAACAACTTCGGCATGTTGATAATATTCATCAGGAAAACGAAATTCAGAAACTCACAACTCCTCTGCCAGCTTTTCAACATGAATATCATCACCATTAAATTCAGAAATGTATTCTTGCCCAAGTTTTTTCATAAACAAAAATATTTTCTTTATTATGTAATAATTATAATAAAGTCAAATAATTCGAGCTGCTCTACTTACTGAAACGTGCGCGGATCCAAAGAGCTATAATTTGTCTCCAACCAATGCCATCTAAACGGCATTTTTTAACAAATTGACCTAAATCCTGCACATCCATCAGAGCTGTTTCATTATGGGCAACTCAGAGTATTGTGTGAACTTGTCTGGTAGTATCTTTTCCAGACGAATCATAAAAATATATATTTCGGCCATCGCCCCAGCCGAGAGTTTGCAGAGTTTCCTGTATTTCTTCTTTTGATGGTAACATATAGAAAATATTATTTATTTATAATAAATATATTTCTTCTTTGTCAATAAAAACCATCTCCTCATACCTCGCACCATACTTCCCTGCCACATAGATGCCTGGTTCGATGGTAATAATCATACCTGGTTCAAGTATTTCCTCAAATTTGCTTGAGACATGAGGCGCTTCGTGAATATCGATACCGACACCATGCCCCAGAGAATGAGTGAAATATGGCTCATACTCTCCGAGCATTTCTCGAGCTTTTTTATCAAGCTCAGACATTCTCATGCCTGGCTGTGCCCAACCAATAATATGCTTGGTCACTTGCATCACCAGTTCTCCTATTTTTCGAGCTTCTTCTGGTATGCCCTTCTGATACACCATTCGTGTCATGTCAGAACAATATCCTTCGTAGATGAGTCACATATCGAGAAGAATAGTATCATCAGAACGGAGTACTCGTTCGGTGGGGCTATGATGTGGTATTGCTGAGTGCTCTCAAAAAGCAACAATTGGAGGAAAACTTGGACCACTGGCTCAGAGCTCAAGCTGAAGAATTTGAATTTTTCGAGCTATTTCCTTTTCTGTAACTCATGGTACCAAAAATGGAAGGATTTTTTGATATACCTCTTTATTAAGCGCTTGAGAAGTGCGGAGAAGTTCTAGTTCGGTTGGATTTTTGAGGACTCTTTTTTGGGTAATAGGGCTCTTCTCAAAAGAGAGAGTCAGGCCATACTCTTCTAGTGCATTTCGCAGGGTTTGCATGAGAAAGTCTGGATCAGTTGTGAGATGCTTATACTCAGATAATTTTTTTCACCATTCCCCTCTTTTATCATATATTTGGTATTTTTTTCAGTCAAAAAGAGCGCTGGTTCGTGCATCACAGAAGACCGATTGTATCATATTTTCATTGTATACAATCAATATTTCCCCTGGATCATGTGCACGAACTCCTGTGAGGTAAGAGATATCGGATGGATTAGTGATGAGATGCATACGCAGAGTATATACAGCAATAACCAGAAAAAAAGTCATTATTTTTGTTGCAAAAGTCTCACGAATTCGATACAATAGCTCCGTTAATCTCTAAAAACTGTCTTATGAAAAACCAAAAAGGTTTCTCTCTCGTGGAGTTGATGGTCGTCATGGCTATCATCGCTATCCTCTCTACTGCTGGCATCTCTCAGTATGGTAAATTTATCAAAGGCGCTCGTGACACAACGCGTGTTGCCGACCTTAATG
>CALETF010000069.1 GCA_937920005.1 uncultured Candidatus Altimarinota bacterium | reverse complement strand
GAGTTGATCTCTACCTCACCGTAGATCCAAATATTCAGGCAGCTATGATGGACGCTCTCGCGGAGTGAGTACGTACTACTGGAGCCAATACTGCCGCAGGCATCGTCATGGATCCTATGACCGGAGCTATCCGTGCCATCGGGAGCTATCCGACGTTTGATCCAGATAGGCCAGGGAATGTCGAAAAAATTGTTCCATTTATCCCCGCTGATCACGGAGACGATCCTGTACGTTTTCTGCTCGGTAAAGTGCTTTTTGTCGAATCACCAACAGGGACAGTCAAAAAGGTTTTTGAAAATCGACTCATCACTGTGGATGAATTGCAGGATGAAGATCTCATGTTGCTCGCAATGGCTGATCCAAATAAAAAACTCTATGTCTACGAAAATGGTGTCGGACTGTTGGCTCATCAGGATATTTCGATTACTGCCCCCTATGAGCCGGGAAGTATCTTCAAGGGTCTCACAACGGCTATAGGTCTCGATTCTGGAGAGATAGAGCCAGATATGATGTATGAGGATAGGGGAAAAATAAAAATTGATGAATTTACGATTAGCAACCTCGATAACAATAAATGTCAGGGGTGGCATAATTTCCGAAATGCCCTCAACTATAGTTGTAATGTGGGCATGATTAATATCGTTCAACGAGTCGGCAGGCCTCTCTTTTATGAATACCTCAAAAAATTTGGCCTCTGAGAAACAACTGGGCTTACTCTTGATGGTGAGCATACAGGCGCTCTTGAGGCTCACGAGAAATGGCCCAAAGCAAAACTCTTTACGATTACTTTCTGACAGGGTATTCAAGTGAATCTCGTTCAAATGGCAGCTGCGTATTCTGTCCTTGCGAATGGTGGTATCTATATGCAGCCTTACATAGTTCAGAAACGTGAGTATCCAGACGGAGATACAGTCACCACTAAACCAGTTCCAGTTCGTCGCGTCATCAGTATGACTACCTCTCAGATAATTACTGCGATGCTCACTGAATCAACTCAGCGATGATTTGCGAAAGCCGGAGGAGTTCCTGGCTATCAACTTGCTTGTAAAACCGGTACCTCTCAGATTGCGAGTAGTAAGTGAGGATATGAAAAAGGTGAAAATGGTCGTACCAATACTTCGTATGCTGGGTATGGACCATCAAGTGATCCAAAATTTGTTATTGTCGTCCGTTTTGATCGACCGAGAAGTACTCAGTATGCTGAATTTTCTTCTGCAAAAGCATTTCGGGAAATATCTACTTTTCTTCTCAAGTATTACGGTGTTCCTCCGTATCAGCCTTAGGAGTTTTTGTTTTTTTTATTTTTGGTGTATAGGGGAGTCGAATACTAAAAGTACTTCATTTTCCTACGGTGCTTACGACATTGATTGATCAACCCATTCATACCACTATTTTTTTGACTATTGAAAGTCCTAAACCTGTGCTTTGTATGGTGGAAGTGATATTGTTATGTGTAGATATGCTTGCAAATCTATCAAATACATGAGGCAGTTCTGCCTCTGGAATTCCTACTCCTGTATCTGTGACTGAGAAATTGAGCCAAGCTTCATTTTCTTTTTCATCTGTTCCAATCTGCCACTCTACATTCCCTTTCTCCGGAGTGTATTTATAGGCGTTACTAATAAGATTATTAAATAACAGAGTTAGTTTTGCTTTGTCTGTTGTAAATTCGTATTCCGTATCGAGCGTGTCTTTGAGTGTAAAATTCATACTCTTTTTCCCCATTAAAGTTCCGAAACTTTCAAATGTTCCTCTGACAAGCTCCTTGATATCACATACTTCATATTTGAGCTCCATTTTTCCTGCATCAATACGAGAGAGATCTAGGAGGTCATTGACGAGGGCTATGAGTGATTCACTACTTTTGTACATATTTTCTACGAGTTTTTTTTGTGCTTCATTTATGGCTCCACTTCCGCCATCTAATAGTATATCTGCATAACCTCGTATGATTGTCATGGGTGTCCTGAGTTCATGGGCAGCCATGTTCATGAACACATCCTTTTCATGGTCTAATGCCTCGAGTTTTTTGTATGATTCTTCGAGTTTTATTTTTTGTTCATTGATTTGGAGCGTTTGTCTGTCTACTTCTTCACGGAGGGTTTGATTGTACTCTAAGATTTGCATTGATAGAGCAATCTTCGGTCTCATAGTATTTATCAATCTTTTTTCGTTTGTTGTGTAATTTGCTTGGCTATTTTTTTCTGAAAGAATCAAAATATATGCCAATTTCTTTTCTATGTAAATTGGTACAAATAACTCTCCCAAATTTTCCATTTCCTGTGTGCATTTAATTTTTTTGCCATTTTCTTCTTCAGTTTTTGCTTCTTTATAACTCAAAAATGGTATATTTTTTCTTTCTGAATATTCTAATTCTCTACAAACAAGAGGATAGTTTTTTATTTTACCTCTGCCAAGGAGTTGTATTTTTTCTATATTGAGTCCTTCTTTTAATGCATCACCAATACTTTTTTCTACTTCTCCTGGTGATTCGTAAACCGAACTAGAAGCCAGAAAGTTATAGATTCATTTTTCTAAAATAGTTATATCAGAGAGTTGAAACCACTGATGTATTTTTTCTGATTTACTTAAGATAAGTATTGACCCAATACATCCTGCTATTATGGTCATTAATGGTATATCAAAATGAGCGTAGAGATTGTAGAATGCGAATCCTCGATATATCGTGAGACCTACCATGAAGCCCAAAAATATAATAAAGCCCCATTGTAACATCTTAAGTAATGTAGATCGTGCATCGAAAAGCCTATGTCGAAAAATTAAATACGTCACGAAATAAGGTAAAAAACATATCAAATATGCTATATATGGAAAATCATAGAGAGCTTCAAAATATACTGTTCCAAAAGAATATGTATCACCTATGATGCTTAATATACAAGAAAAAAGAAGAATTCTTCGTGCGATTTTGGTATCTTTATAATGTTTATAAATCCACC
>CALETF010000068.1 GCA_937920005.1 uncultured Candidatus Altimarinota bacterium | reverse complement strand
GAATGTGGCGTATGTTCACGTCGACATGCCGAAGAAGCCATAAAAAATGGCGAAGTTATCGTGAATGGTATCGTAGCTCAAATAGGCCAATCGATAGATCCAGAAAAAGACAAAGTAGAATTTTCTGGTAAGCTCGTGAGTCGGAGCGAAGCACTTGTCTATTATGCCATGAATAAACCGCGGGGCATAGAGACTACTTGTGCTCAGAAAGGAGGGAAAAGTATTGTCGACATTATTGATGTGCCAACCCGTATATTTCCAATTGGTCGTCTCGATAAGGATTCTAGTGGACTCATATTGCTCACCAATGATGGCCGTCTCACTCATCGACTCCTGCATCCATCCTTTGAACACGAGAAGGAATATCTTGTCACAACGTATGGCAAAATCGATGATCAATCACTCCGACAAATGTCTCAAGGAATGCGTTATACAATAACAGAATGACCGAAAACATCGACACGATCGACACCTTCGACACAGGGCAGAATGCATCAGCCCAAAACCGCTCCTACACCGAAAAAATTTGTTCAGACACAGCCTGCAGCAGTGAAGCGGGTGAGCTCAGATACATTTCGTATTGTCTTACATGAAGGAAAAAATCGACAAATCCGTCGTATGGTCGAGGCTTGTGGTCATCAGGTAAAGAGATTGAAGCGTATACGTATAGAGCATATTCTCCTCGGAGAAATGCCAGAAGGGGCTTATCGTGACCTCAAACGAGGTGAACGAGAAGAGCTTCTCCGAAGAGCAGCTCTCCCTCTTGTTGATTATATGCCAATAGTTGGTGAGGTAGTACATGGTGATGGGCGAGGGCATGCTCTTGGATTTCCTACTGCCAATATCGTCGTGCCAAATAATACTATTCCTCATCAGACATTTTCTTGTCGTGTCTCCATAGGAGGAGAGATATATCTCTGAGCTGGTTCCTATCAACCAAAGAAATGACATTTTGAAGTCCATATTATAGGATTTGAGGGTGATATTTATGGACAAATACTCCATGTCGAAATCATGGACGTGATACGTGATAATAGACCGTTTGATTCTCTCGATGATCTGACAAAACAGATAGAAAAAGACGTCAATCATGTCCGAGCTCATTGGCAGAGCATCCTCGAGCTTCCAAAGCTCAAAAAATCTAGCTAAATCTCTCATATGTCTCATATTGCTCTCCTTCATCCCCAGTGTGCTCGTCTTGGAGGGGCTATTCAGATGGCACTCCAGACAGCACAGATTCTCAAAAATCAGTGACATGATGTCACTCTGTATACGTTTGAACATGATGTGAATTGCTTTCCAGATTTGCAGCAATGAATCTCGATATCTCTTTGGCAAAAAGGAAAAAATGTTAGTTTTTTACCCCTGAGAAAGCTCATTGCTATAACGACACTTGCTTGGGAACTTCGACATGTCGACATCATCATCGCCAATAACCCACCGATGCAGATCGTGGCAGCGTTGGTAAAGGTTTTTGTTCCTCGTATAGCAACGATTTGGTGGCATCATCATATTCCTTGGTATCTCTTCGAATGAAAGAAGTGATTTATCTCTTCTCTTTTTTGGAAAGGACTATTTGAACGATTTTTTGTTGTGCCAAATATCGATCAGATGATAGTAACAAGTCATTTTATTGCTGAAAAGGTACAAAATTATTGCTGAAGAGAGTCAAAAGTGATTCACCCTATTGTAGAAATAAAGGAATATCAACAGATACATAGCATACAAAATGATACTCTGACACTCTTCACCCATGGTCGATTAGAAGCAGGAAAGGGCTTGGATATGATTATTCGTGTATTTCAGAGAATCAAAAAAGAAGAATTAAAAAAGAAGAAAGAAGGAATATTATCCGTCATTCCTGCGCAGGCAGGAATCCAGGCCTGAATCAAAGAAAGGAAAGATGATATAGAACTCACGGGCCTAGACTCCCGTCTTCACGGGAGTGACGAAAATCGTATCAATCTCATCATCTTTGGAACAGGTTCTCTCGAGTCTGAACTGAGAAAACAAGGCATCGATGTACGCCCGTTTGACCGAGAATCGACATTTCCAGAACTTTTGACAGGGAAATATGGACATATTTTGAGTGTCTACTGTTCTGAGATAGATGGCTTTGGTATAGCACCTCTTGAGTCTCAGATGGCGTGATTTTCGACAGTCATACTCGACAGGGCTGGCGCACGTGAGACGATTGTGACGAATGTGTCAGACGAACCTGTCTGATATCTTGTCGAGTCAGAAGACGAGATTTTCTCTACTATATGCACTTACATGAATAAAAAAGT
>CALETF010000067.1 GCA_937920005.1 uncultured Candidatus Altimarinota bacterium | reverse complement strand
CGAAAAATCCTCTCTATTTTGATCCAGCAAATATTTTTCGCCTCGCCATCGAAGCCGGCTGTAGTGCTGTCGCGACAACTTTTGGGGCGGTGGGTATAGTCCAGAAAATGTTTGAAGGACAAATACCCGTTATCGTGAAAATCAATCACAATGAACTCATGAGCTATCCCCAGGTTCCTCGCCAGATTATGTTTGGAAGTGTGCAAGAAGCTTACAATATGGGTGCTACTGCTGTTGGCGCAACAGTCTACTTTGGCTCTGAGGCAAGCAGAGAAGAACTCATCGAAGTCGCACAAGCCTTTGAACTCGCTCATTCACTGGGGATGGCAACTATTCTCTGGTGTTATGTCCGCAATAATGCTTTCAAGAAAGACGGTGTAAACTATGAAACAGCGACTGATCTCACTTCTCAAGCAGTTCATCTTGGAGTGACCATCAAGGCCGACATTATCAAACAAAAAATGGCGGATTGTAATGGTGGCTATAAGGCAATTAATTTCTGAAAAGAAGATAAAAATGCCTACGAAAAACACATCGGAGAACATCCCATTGATATGTGCCGTTACCAAGTGGTGAATTGCTACGCAGGTCGTGTTGGACTGATCAATTCTGGTGGTCCAAGTGTCGGAGATGATGATCTCGCTCAAGCAGTGAGAACAGCGGTAATTAATAAACGTGCTGGTGGACACGGTCTCATTGTCGGACGAAAAGCATTTCAAAAACCAATGAATGAAGGTGTTGAGCTCATTCAGGCAATACAGGATGTGTATCTGGATAGAAATATAACTATTGCATAGTTATTATGAAAAAAATATACTTTTCGAACAAACTGGCATTTTTATTAATACTATTTTGCGAAGTTGTAAAGATGTTTATCTTCAGAAGTTGGTACAGCATGCCGGGATACACAGATAGCGTAGTAATTACTATATTTTGAATTTTAACAGTCTGCGAATTAACCATTCTAATTTGAAAAATAATTAACCTCATAAAAGAAAAAAATCCGTGATTTATTTGGAAATTGTTTTGAGTAATATTCTTAATCGTCCTAATTATCGCATTATCATTTGTATTATTTTGATTTATGAGCTTTAAAAATTTAGCTGGGTAAATTATGTCTCAAATTCTCTTTATTTTGAACTTCGATAATACCCTTGTAAAAATTTTCCTATGATTACTCATCAACACGCCTCGATAGAAGCAAGCCTTGAAAATGCCATTCGTTTCTTAGTGCCAAAGTTTCCAGATGCTCGTGAACTCATTAAACCAACTGCATTCCACTCAATTCGAGTTGGCACATATCTTTATGAAAATTGATACAGTGAAATTATTTGTCTTGCCTGACTCCTTCATGACATCCTCGAAGACACAGAAACCACAGAACAAGAAATCGAAGGAATATTTGGAAAAGAAGTTCTTAAAATCGTCCTGGCAAATACAAAAAATATGGATATAACAGACAAAGGCACAAGAAGAGAAGATTTAATTGCGAGATGCCTATGAACTGAAGAAGCACTTATTGTGAAATGCGCTGATATTATCGATAATTATAGATATAGAACACGCCATGAACATAGAGCAGAAATTGAAGATGCTCAGAATCTTGCAAGAATAATTAAAAATAATATACCATCTTCGTTTTCTGATAAGATTTTCTGAGAGTTTTTCGCTCTTGTTCTCGATAATTAAATATTTTATGATTCTCTTTATTTTCGATTTCGATAATACGCTTGGTGACGCATATGGTCCCTACGGTGAAGGAAATATTTTTCGCACTAAAACTCTTCCTGATGTAGAAAAGGCAACGGAAATTTATGCAAAATATCGCAGATGACCCGACGATATTCTTGTGTACGAAAAACTACTCAAAGAACTAAACATTCACAATCCTGAGCAGTTTTTTATCAATGCTGGCATGCCGAATCAGCTCTTTCCTGATGTCATACCTTTTTTAACCAAGCTTCAGAATATTCCAAATGTAAAAACAGTGATTCTCACTGCTGGAGATGAGCTTTTTCATGAAATGAAGGTGCGTATCACTGGAGCAAATAAACTCGTCAATCAGGTTGTTGTAACACGAATTCGCAATAAAATAGAAATCATCCGAAGAATCATAGCTCACTACGAACCGGAAAGTACGGTCTTTATCGATGATCGTATTCATATGACTCCTGCTGATTTTGATACACCCGTCACTATCTACGATATGGATCGTACTCATACAAAAGAATGAGAATTTGTCATTCATGAGCTCAGTGAACTTCCTCTCGAAAAACTCCTATGAACAAAATAATCGCACTCAACTGGAAAAACACACAAACAGCAGAGACTGCTTGAGTACTAATAAAAACAGTCGAAGATGTTGTGAATATTTATCCCGATTATTCTTGGGTAGTTTTTCCGGGAGATGATTTAATCAATTCTTTTACCACAAAAATTACTCTTGGTTCACAAGCTCTTGATGCTGATTCAATCCTTCCCTATTGCCTGATAGGTCATATATCGCAGAGATTGGCATGAAAAACAGATGAAGAAATTCAGTGAGAAATCGAGTCTATTATTGAGGCCCCTACAATACCAATACTCTGTGTCGGCCCTATGAAAGAAGAAGACACACTTGAGTTCGTGCTTCGGGAGCAACTTATCGTCCTGGAAAAATGGCCAAAAGACAAGAAAATCATCATCGCTTATGAGCCATGATTTGCTATCGGTACAGGAAAAACCATGACGCTTGAGGATATAGAAATAGTCACACATATACTTCGAGAAGCTCTCAAGGAATTTACAAATAAAAGCATTCTCTACGGAGGCAGTGTCAATGATACAAATATCACACCAATTCTCAGAATAACCGATGGCGTCATCATAGGCACTGCAAGCCAAAAAAGCTCTTCCCTTCTTGCCCTCTCTATAGCACTATGACAGGAATAATACCAGAAGCGTGAGAACGCTATACACACTACAAAAATCCAGACAAAGAGTATGAAATTGTCTGTATTGCAAAGGATAAGGAGACACTTCGTAACCTCGTTGTTTACCGTGCACTCTACCCTATCGATGATTTAGGTGAAGAGTTTGCTCGAGATCCTGTTTTTGTCCGTACAATAGAGGATTTTATAACTATTTTACCAGACGGAAGAGAACGCTTCAAAAAGGTCTAAAAAAGTTGCAAATATCCTCAAAATATGGCATCCTAGGGACATGAATACCAAAATACCTCATGTAATTATCGACTGTGACCCCGGTGCTGATGATTTTTTTGCTCTCCTCTGGGCTCTCGGACTCCATAAAAAAGGAACTATTAAGATACTTGCTATTACGACGACTGGCGGAAATGTCGGAGCAGAAATAACATACAAAAATGCGCTTCGAGCCTGCGAATTTATGAATGTCCTCGATGTGCCAGTTGGAAAATCAGATGTTATCGTCAAAAGTCCTGATGCAAGTCATATTCACGGTGAGGATGGTCTCGGAAATGCGAGTAAATACCTTCCTCGTGTTCGTGTACCAAAAATATCTCTCTCGAGCGATGAACTGCTTGAAAAATCTCTAAGAAAAAATCCCCAAGTACAAATTCTTACCTTTGGCCCTCTCACAAATATAGCCAGATTATTGGAGAAAAATATTGAGCCATCCAGAATCATTTCCATGGGTGGTGCCGTGCGCGTGTCAGGAAACGTCACTCCAGTAGCAGAATTCAATATTTCGTACGACCCTGAATCAGCTGACAAAGTATTTACAAGCATTCATCATAGCGTCCTCCTCCCTCTTGATGTCACAAGTAAACTTATATTTACCCGCCATGAAATGCAAACCATTCTTCGTGGAATGAAAAGTAAAAAAGCGAAATTTCTCGAAGCGCTCACACTTCATACCTTCAAGACAAATATGGCATTCAGAGAAACAGCTGGAACAGAAGGCTTCCTCGTACATGATGCCAGTGTCGTTGCTATGCTTATCTATCCTCACCTCTTTCACGGACAATTTCTCCCAATTCGCATAGAAAAAAAAGGTGAATTCACTCGAGGACAAACAGTGACTGACCTTCGAAATGTCGCCCAACCAACGACTCACACTTTTGTTGTCACAGATGTTGATCGTGATCGATTTATGGAATCAATGGTTCAGGATTTTCTTAATTTTTTATAGGATTATGTATCTCATAAATCTCATTGGATGAAGTGGCTCTGGAAAAGGATATCTTGCTGAAAAAATCATCGAAACTTTTGGGGCAGATAGGGTTGATACTATTCCCTACGATATGTACTATTACCCTGATGCAGATTTCCCAAAACATTTGTATGTAGATTTTGAAGGAAAAAAATTTAAGAATTTTGATACGCCTGAAGCTCTTGAAACAGAACTTCTTATTAAACACATTGAACAGCTCAAAAATGGACAAGAAATCCAGATACCTGAGTATGATTTTGGGAATAATCCAACAGGTAAATCCCAGAGAAAACCTGGAAAAATAATTAAGCCAAAGGATTTTATTATTCTCGATGGACTCTTCTGACTCTGTCATCCGAGACTCAGAGAACTGACAGATGTAAGCATTTTTATTGAACTCTCTGCAGTGAATCGTATGGCTCGTCGTATGATTCGAGATTGGGGCCATGGACAAGCTCGGAGTGATATGGGTGAACCTGGTATGGCAGATGATATCCTCTTCTATATAACATTTGTACAAGCTGGGTATGCCAAATATGTTGAGACGAGTAAACAGTATGCCGACCTCGTCGTCGATAACAATGAATGGATTCGCGAGTGAGTCGAACCAAAAATGATAGATATTGCGATTAATTACCTGCGTGGTAAGTTTGATTTTCCCAAAAATTCGATAGTATAGGGCCATGAAATTTGACCTGACGAATCTCGTCGAAGAAAGTAAATCCATAGAATCACTTCTCGCAGAAGGAAGTATTTTTAGCGACCAGAAAAAACTCAAAGAAACAATGATTCGAAAAAAGTTTCTCGATGCCATTGTGAGTCTCTATTTGGATTATGTAAAATCATATCATGACCTCGAGGAAGGGAAAAAAATACTCCTCAACGAGTCAGATGAAGAGTTGCGAGAAATGGCAAAAGCTGAAGTTGCCGGACTTGAGGCAAAAATACCAGTATTGGAAGAAAAAATAAAGATTGCTCTCATACCTCCCGATCCAAATGATGAAAAAAACGTTATCGTCGAAGTCCGAGCTGGTGCCGGTGGCGATGAAGCTGGTCTCTTTGGTGCAGAACTCGTCGAATGCTACAGGCTCTTTGCAGCAAAAAATCATTTTCAGGTCGAGATAATGTCTGAATCTCGAAATGATGCTGGTGGAATAAAAGAAGTAGTTATGAAAATCATCGGCGATGGTGCATATTCAAAATTCAAATTTGAAGGTGGTACACATCGCGTTCAGCGAATACCAGAAACAGAAAATAAAGGACGAGTACATACGAGTACTGTCACTGTTGCTATTTTGCCAGAGGTGGATGAACTCGAAGTCGTCATCCGTGACGAAGATCTCGATATCTCAGTCAGTCGTGCTGGTGGCGCGGGCGGACAACATGTCAACAAAACCGAATCAGCTGTTCGTATGGTCCACATCCCTACAGGTATAGTGGTAGAGTGTCAGGATGAGAGATCTCAGCTCAAAAATCGTGAAAAGGCTCTCGGTATTCTCCGTTCTCGCGTCTATGCCTACGAAGAAAGATCGGAAGAGC
>CALETF010000066.1 GCA_937920005.1 uncultured Candidatus Altimarinota bacterium | reverse complement strand
AAATACTTATAGAAAAGAGATGAAAAAAAGAAGATAGAGATTTATTACAACATTATAACCGCATTGTAGATAGTTGAACTTATTTTGTGACGAGTGATAGATTTCAGAATAGAATACAGTGATTTGATTTTCGAGGAAAAAAAGAAAACGATTCGGGCATTCAGCTAGCTGACCTCTGTGCATACCCAGTAGTTTCATCTATTAGAAATCCTAACATCCCAAACCCTGCGTTTGAATTATTGAAACCAAAGATTTATTGTCACGAAAGTAAATTGTACGGACTAAAAATTTTCCCATAAAAAAAGAGTCCTTTTGGAACTCTTTTCCGAACGGGGACACCCCATTCCATATACATATTATATTAATAGGGTTTTGTTTTCAAACGTTTTTGGTTGACTTTTATATCTATTTCAACTTTTCACGTATTTCAACAATTTCCCGAAAAATAATTTGCCAGGAAAATAATTTTGCATAGAATGGAGAAGTATTATTTTCTCACTCTTCTCCTATGAAACCTCTTGATGGACGCCAACGTGATATCCTGGATTTTCTCTACGAGAACCAAGAATACAGCATGACACTCGCTGATATTGGTGAAGCAGTGGGGATAGATCATCCTCAGAAAGTGCTTGATAAAATCGACCAGCTCATTCGTATGGGCTATATTGCCAAGAGTCCATTTGGGGGCTATCAAGTACTCAAACGTTTCGAAGAAACAGACCAGCTCATGATCCCATTTTTTGGTTTCGCACAGTGTGGAAACGCGGGGAAGAGCATCCTCGCAGAATATCCTCGCAAGAAACTCGAAGTAAACAAAAAACTCGTTGTCCTATCAGAGAAGGACAGCTATTTTATTACGCGTGCAAAAGGGGATTCGATGGAGCCATTTATTCACTCGGGAGATTTCCTCCTCATCAAGGTACAATCAGGATTCAATCCTGAAGATAAGGTAATGGTGGTCCACAATGGACTTCCAAAAATCAAAAAAGTCCTCCAAGATGGTGACAAAGTCGTGCTTCGTTCGTTTAATCCCGAATTCGGTGATTTCGTCGTCGATGAAGACGATACGGCGGAGATAGTCGGAGTGGTAAAAGAACGCTTCTGAAAGGATACGTTTACGGTTTAATTTCTCGAGCAAAACGGTAGACGTGTTTCCACCAGGCGACGAGCATATCAGCTGTTTCGGCAGGACCATGCGATACAAAATACACTATCACTCCGACGAGCAAAATCAGGAGACAGATATTCATCACC
>CALETF010000065.1 GCA_937920005.1 uncultured Candidatus Altimarinota bacterium | reverse complement strand
ATGGTGGACACTGAGCCTACGAGCCACTTCGGAAGTGTTATCAGTGCTCCCATCATTGATGATGAGGTATTCTATGCTATCTACCCCGGGGATGTGTTTTGGGAGGTCATGAAATGTCGCCGGGAGAGTTTCAGCTTCGTTTTTACAGGGGATTTGGATGATGAGTTTGGTCATGGTGGGATATTTAG
Source organism: uncultured Candidatus Altimarinota bacterium (assembly GCA_937920005.1). GTDB lineage: Bacteria > Patescibacteriota > Gracilibacteria > BD1-5 > JAGOOR01 > JAGOOR01. The sequence goes on along the minus strand of CALETF010000065.1, from coordinate 1,034 downwards.
TCTTCTTCTGGTTCGGCTAAAATCATCAAACTTACGAGCCCTATCAACACACCAACGCTGAGCGCAACAAAAAAGGCAACTCTTCCGATGACAGCTATTTCTGAAAAAATGGCCCACATAGCACCGTAGGAGAGGAGACAGACGAGGATGAGCGTGAGAGAATTTTTGGTGGGAGAGTGGTGGGTGATTTCATAGGTTTTTTCATCGAGACCAGTGAAATTTGCCAGAATAGCGGAGATGAGGGTGACCCAGAGAAGCTGGAGAGTGTCTATCGCTGCACTCGCATAGGATTGCCAATCGGTTGGTATGAGCTTCACTTTTTGTATGACGAGGAGTATCAGATAGATGGTGAAAAGTGTCGGAAAAACAATCTTTGACTGCATAAAGAGAAATCATTTCCAGATGGGGATTTTTTGTTCGCGCACTTCGTCCCATATTTGATGCCAATGATAGGTCCGCATAGGCGGTATAGGATCCATACTATCGATCATGATGCCCAGTATGATACCCAAAATCAGACACATCGAAGGAAATTGCGGATATTCGTCAAAGACGAGAGCGAGCACGCCGATGAGTGTAGCGAACGCTCCCCAAACGATGTACCAATATTTATTTGCTGAGCTTTGCATGGCGGTATTCGATAAAAATCGTCCCACCGAGAGATGAGAGAGTGACACCACAGATGGTATAAAACACGCTCCAGATAGTGAGCGGTACCCCGAGAAAGTTTACATAAAAGAGGAGGAGCGGAACAGCAGAGATAGAGAGTGCGACCGAGAGAACAAAGCGCTCGAGTCCATCGATGGTGTGTATTTCTTCTTCATCTTTTCCCGATATATCACGATCAGTAGAGGGGTCAATCATATTTTCTGTATCAGTGAGTGGGAAAGTCCAGCGCGTAATCCAGTATCCGGGGAGGAAGAGTACAACAAAAGAACCAATAATCATACGAGGAATATGTATAGCGGGATATTGTCCTTCAAACGAGATAGCAAGTGCCGTGAGGATGAGTACAACAATCGAGAGAAATGCGA
>CALETF010000064.1 GCA_937920005.1 uncultured Candidatus Altimarinota bacterium | reverse complement strand
TTTTTTACAAAACCCATCGGACCACCACCATTACCTGCCATCATACGACCCATCAAGAGTATAAATATGCCGAGAAAAAGAAGTGTTCAGATAATAGTTGGCGCCAAATCAGCCCAAAAATGCATCGAAGAAGTATCAACAATCTTCACTGTGTTAAGAGGAGCATTGATATCAATGCCTATATCCTTGAGAGAATCCTGTGCTGGTAAAGTAGCGATTTCTTTTTGTGTTGTTGGAGATTCAGAAAGTGATACAAAATCCATTTTCTCTGCTCCAACTGGATTTGCAGTGTCAACAAGGGTACCAATGATACTGAAATCACGTATTTCTACGGTACTATATTTCCCTGCTTTATATGACTGAACAAATTCAGAAATAGGAACATCTTTGCTTTGATTAAATCCTTGAAAGAGATAAAAAATACTTCCTCCAAAAATAAGAGAGATAACAAGGAGGCTGACGAGAGCAGAATATTTCTTCTTATCTGGCTTTTTTTTGTGAGATTGTCCTGGTGTACCAGCCGCAGATGTTTCACCGTATTTTTTCTTCTGAGATTGTGTAAAATCTGAGTTTTTTTGTGCCATAAAATTCAAAACGAATGATAAATGATGAAGTGCTGGTCAGTATATGAAAAACTTTTGATTTGCAAAAACAGAAGACTTGCTAGAATTCATAAAATTTCGGTATAATAAAGATACAACTATGCAAGCAATTATTCTCGCTGGAGGCTACGGAACACGCCTCTATCCTCTGACTATCAACGCGCCAAAACCGATGATACCAGTCGCTGGTCGGCCTATGATAGAATATCTCATTGATAAAATAGAAAATGAGGAAAAAATAACTGAAATTTTCGTGGTTAGTAACGAGAAATTTTCTCATGTTTTTGAAGAATGGCTCGAGAAAAAACCAAATCCAAAAATTACCATTATCAATGATGGTACAACCTCAAACGAAACACGACTCTGACCAATTGGTGATCTCGCATTTTTGATGGAAAAATGCACTATAGACCAAGACGTACTCATCCTCGGTGGAGATAATCTCTTTGAAGGGTCTATCAGCGATTTTCTCATGACTTTTGAGAAAAAATGAGACACCGTACTCCTCTACGATGTCGGTGACCTAGAACTCGCAAAACAACTCGGAAATGTAACACTCGGAGAAGACAATGCAATAGCATCTTTCGTAGAAAAACCAGAAAATCCAACTTCTACCCTCGCTGCGACCATGGTCTACGCTATAAAAAAAGACCACCTCAAATACATCCCCACATTACTACAAGAAGGCATCGAAAAAAATGCAGGAGAGATCAAGGCAGGTGAACTCATAGCGTATATCATGCGTTTTGCAGATGTATATGGCCACACTCTCAAGGGGAAATGGTTCGATATTGGAACGCTTGAACAGCTCAAAAAAGCCGAAGAGTGGATAGAGTTGAAAAGAGCGTAAAACTATGGTAGGATACATCCATGAATATAAATATTATACACGCCATTGATAATTTCGCCGTCTTTGTGGGTGTCGTTGGTGTACTCGTGATACTCGTAGGAGTTATGCACGGTTTTATCAACTTTATCGCTCTCGAGATGGGCATAAAAGGAAAATATATAGCACATGATTCTATACGCTATCGTCTAGGAGTATATATCCTCTTATGACTCGAATTCCTCGTAGCCGCAGACATCCTAGAAACTGTCTTCAAGCCAAGTCTTGAGCAATTGAGCATACTCGGAGGTATCGTTATCATCCGTACAGGACTCAATTACTTCCTCAATAAAGAATTGGCAGATCTCAAAGAAGATATAAAATAAAAGCAATGAAACACACCAGAAAACTCTGCAACGATGATTTGATACACAAAAAAAATCTACTCGAGATAGCTCATGATGGACGTTTTCGTATAGCTATATTTGGGTCTGCTAGAATCACACCTCAAGATAAAATATATCAAGAAGTTGCTGATCTCGCAACAGCCCTCGCAAAAAATAATTTTGATATTGTCACTGGTGGCGGACCTGGTGCCATGGAAGCCGCTTCTTTTGGGCATCAACGAGCCACTCTCGGCCAAGAAAGCTCAAAAGCTATCGGTATCAATATAGAGCTCCCTTTCGAACAAGTACCAAATAAATACCTCGATTTTACTGGGACAACGAGCACTTTCTCGGCACGACTCGATACTTTTATGTTGTTATCACATGTATTTGTGGTGACAGAAGGTGGCATTGGGACACTGCTTGAGCTCTTCTACACATGGCAACTCATGCAAGTAGGACATATTTGCAAAACACCGATCATACTCTGGGGGAAAGGCTACAAGGACCTCAAGAAATTCCTCCGAAAAGAGGTACTCGATGCTGGATATATGTCAGAAAAAGATTACGAACTCACTATCCAAGTAGAGTCTATAGACAGTGTTATGCAACTCATACAGATGGCGCATAAACACTATGAACAAGCCGGGAAAAACGCTTGTGTGAATATCAATCAATACATGGCCTGAGCTCGACAGCTCGGACTCATCTAGAATCAGACACGCGTGGCATCAATCTCACGGAATTTCATAAATTTACCATCAAACACAAAGTCGGCATTACCAACAGGACCATTACGGTTTTTGCGAATAAAGATGGTTGTTTTGCCCTTGTTCATATCATTTTCCTGCATTTCTGCATTGTTATAGTACTCTTCACGATAGATCATGAGGACGATATCAGCATCCTGTTCGATAGAACCAGACTCTCGGAGATCAGAGAGAATAGGCTCTTTGCTTGCACGACTTTCGACCGCTCGAGAGAGCTGAGAAAGAGCAATAATTGGGACATTGAGCTCACGGGCAAGAGATTTGAGACCACGAGATATATCAGAAATTTCCTGAACACGATTCATCGGATTGGTACCCTGGATCAACTGAAGGTAATCGATCATGATAGCATCGAGCCCAGATTCTATCTTGAGACGACGACACTTTGATTTGATTTCGAGGAGTGTCATACTCGCTGAATCATCGATATAGATATGCGATGTTGAGAGCTGAGATAAAGCGTCACCGATACGAGCAAATTCATCGTCAGTGAGTTCTCATTTTTGGAGTTTCCAAGAATCAATACCCATCGCAGCACACACCATACGATCAGTGAGTTGCTCTTTGCTCATTTCTAGAGAAAAAATAGCTACATTTTTCTTCTTCGCCATGTTCTGAGAAATATTGAGAGCCATTGCAGTTTTACCCATCGATGGACGCGCAGCAAGGATAACCAAATCCCCTCCTCGTAACCCCTGGAGCTTGTTATCGAGGTTACGAAAACCCGTCATGATGCGTGAATTTTCAATCTGTTTTGGATCTTCATGGATACCAGCGTACTCTTCATAGCGCAAATCCAGAATATCTCTGATATGCGTGAGTTTATTTTTGATAAATGTCTGAGTGATTTTGAAGAGAGATTGTTCAGATTTTTCGAGAAGTGTGTTGATTTCTGTTCCTTCATCAAAACCGAGAGAAGCAATCAGATTCCCCGTATTGATGAGTTTACGGAGGACAGATTTTGCCTTCACGATTTGTGCATATTCAAAGACATGGGCACTCGTTGGAACAGCGATAGTGAGATCAGCGAGGTATGCATTTCCGCCTATATTATCGAGCTGGCCGAGAGACGTGAGAGCCTCTGAGACAGTGACGATATCAATAGGACGATTTTTGCGATATAACTCCAGTATCACTCCGTAGATAATACCATGATTATCATCATAAAAATCATCCGCAGCAATGATGTCCGCAACACGAGTTACTCCTTCTTTATCTATCAGAAGAGAACCCAGGAGACTGCGTTCTGATTCGAGCGATGAAGGAGGTATTTTAGCAGACATAGAAGAGTATTATCGATCAGAGAGACGCTTAGCATCAGGATGAACACCAAGTTTTTCTTCTACTTTTGGGAGCCAGACATGAACTACCTCATTGTATGGATCAATTTTTCGAAGCGTGAGAAATACATCATAAGCTTTTTGATCAGAACCAACCTGGAGGTGAGAAAGCCCGAGAAGTTCATAGCCGCGTATATGTTTTGGTTGAGCCTCAGTCAGTCGACGTGAATAGAGGAGTGCTTCCTCATATT
>CALETF010000063.1 GCA_937920005.1 uncultured Candidatus Altimarinota bacterium | reverse complement strand
TTGCGAGATAAACGACTCTTTTTATTCCTACCTGGACGATGAGTTTCGCACATTCATTACAGGTTGGCATAGCACAGTAGAGTGTCGCTCCTTGCATATCGCGCCCCATAGAGTTGAGAATAGCATTTGCCTCAGCATGAACCACGTAAGCATGTTTCGAATCATAGAGACGAAGGAGATTACCATTTTCATCTCGACCGCGAGCTTGAGGAAATTCATCATCAGGACATCCACGAGGAAAACCGTTGTATCCGATGCCGACAATACGATTATGCGCATCGACGATACAAGCACCGATTTTAGTACGAGGATCTTTACTTCTCTGGGCAGAGAGGAGTGCAAGTCCCATAAAGTATTGATCCCAAGTGATACGTTCAGTCATAGTAGAAATTAAATTGGTACTTTGTTCTCATCATTTTCTCCATTCTCTTCTTTTTTACAAGTCTTCTGTTTACGTTCTTAATGAAGAAGAGAAGCTACATCATAATGACGCACTTCTTGTATGAGATTTTTTGGAGTTTGAGGTATATCACGTGGCTCATTCAGAAGTATACCAACAGGCATTTTTGCGAGTTTGAGACAGTTGAGGAAACTTTCTCGATTTGGCATATATCCATTTCACACGCGTACAATGTTGCGTTCATACCATTCACGATTTTGGACACGGTTATAGGTTGGACAGAGTTGGAGTACTTCGATATAAGCAAAACCTGGATGACGAAGTCCTTCTTGAAACACTTCAGTCATATGGTCCATATCGTAGGAAAGCGTCCGAGCTATAAATGTCGGATCGCAACCAGATAAGACACGGAGAGATTCGACAGGCGGTGTATCGACACCTTTTGGCGTCGCATTCATCTTAGTTCCTGGGAGAGTCACAGAGCTCGCCTGCCCCGTGGTCAGACCAAAAGTCGCATTCACGTGATGAATAAAGAGAATATTTCTATCATGTCGAACCGTATGTATCAAATGATTTATCCCCTCGCTGAGTGTAGCACCATCACCAGCATGAGCGATGACAGTCATCTCTGGATGCGCTATTTTGATACCAGTGGCAAGTGGCAATACTCGTCCATGAAGACCGTGAATAGTCGTCAATCCCGTCTTATCAGATTCATTTCCAGAACAACCAACATCATAAGCAGCGATGACATTTTTTGGTTCGATTCATTCCAGTGTGAGCGCCTGAAAGAGAGCCTTTTGAATAGCATAATTCCCACAATCATCACACCACGTCATGACTTGATCGGTTTCTTCGAGAGAAACATAGATATCCGCATTTTTTTTGAGAGAGTCAAACATGTGACAGATAATAGTAAAAATAGAGCATAAATCCAGTCTTTCTCCAACAAGACAAGAAAAATACAAAAAAGTCTGAAAAAAACTTGCATTTATACACATTTGTCTACAATGCTTTTGTATTTATATCACCTTTCTTATGTTAAAGATTCGTTTTTCTCGTGCAGGTCGTAAACATGTTCCTCACTATCGTATCGTTGTTACAGAGCATACTAAACCAGTTAAATGTGGTGAAATCGACGTCCTCGGATGGTACGATGCTCATACTAAAAAATATGACATCAATATGGACAAGGTTCGCACTCGTGTCGGTCAAGGTGCTCAACTCACTCCTTCAGTCGAAAAACTTCTCAAAGCAAACTCTCTCAGCATTTAATGCAGAGAGTTTTTTGTTCGTGTTGTTCGTGGGCACAGCTGTAACATCTCTCCCCTTTTTATGGCAGAAAAATTTATACGCTTTTGTATCACAAACATTGTCGAAAATCCTGACGCAGTCTCTCTGGAAGTAAAAGAAGATCCAGATGCTACACGCTACCAACTCACTGTCCACAGTGATGATATGAAGCGTGTCATCGGTCGTGGTGGCAAAACCATTCGCGCACTCCAGTCTCTCGTCCGTATTATCGGTATCAAAAGTGATAAGAAGCTCTTCTTAAACCTCATCGAACCATGTTCACCTCAATAGTCTACGCTCAGACTTCTACTTTTGCTGATTCTGCTTCCCAGATTTATACTCTGGAAGAGCTCATGACCGTCGGTATCGCCATCCTCCTTCTCATCGCTATTCTCCTCACTATCGTGTTCGTTCTCTGGTGAGGATTTTTATTGGTTATTTCTGGAGGTGACGAACACAAAGTCCACCCCGCCATCAACATGATCCGATACTCTGTTATCGGTCTCCTCGTCATGATAGTCATCATCCTCGTAACTCCTGCTGTCTCTCGTGCACTCGGATTTGAATCAATCGGTGAGAAATTCAGTCCTGGAAATATTTTTCAGACGATGAAGTGCGTCTCTGACCGTGTCTTTGGAAAAACTGATCAATCATGTTTCGCTGTTGCAAGTGGACAGGTAGGTTTTAGCTCAGGCAGTTCTTCTTCTGGCAGTATCCCAGTTTTTGGAAGCTCTGGTCGTAGTAGTGAGGGTGGCAATAGTCCAAATGGTGTTGG
>CALETF010000062.1 GCA_937920005.1 uncultured Candidatus Altimarinota bacterium | reverse complement strand
GAGATCTTTTACAAGTTCTTCTGGGAGTGTTGCGTCAATAAAAGTGTTGAATCCTTTTCCGACACGGCGTCCATCTTTATCGCGATCGACGTTGAGACGACCGCCTTGTGACTTCGGACCTTTTTCTCGAAAAAATACTTCATCTTCTTCAATCTCCTCAAACACTTCTTTGTCTTCTGCTTCGAGGCTTTCATCACCTTCATCATCATACGATGGAGCATTCTTTTTTGGGACATCTTGCCAATTATCTTCATCTCATTCTTCTTCATTAAAAACTGGTGCACGATGTGTTTTTTTTGGTTCATCAACCACGATAGCATCGAGTTGTACTTCGAGAGCGGCATTTTTTTGAGACGTATTTTTTGTTTTTTTTGCCATATAATTTTTTTAAATGAGTCGGTTATCCCTCGCGATTTTTATCAGCTCCTGGAGCTGAGGGAGATTATGTGCGTATTCTTTTTGGAGTTTTCTAAAAGTAGACTGATTGACTCAGCGTATGATTTCTCGCAATTCTTGAAAAAGTTTTTCCATAGTTTTTCCATGGGAGATTTCTTCGAATCGAAGCTCGTGCGCTTTTATCACTTCAGGGTCTAGTGTTCATGCGATGAGGCTCGAAACCTGAGACATTGATATATCTGCTAATACTTTATCCTGGAACAGGCACTCTCGGAGAAAAATCTCACGGCCCTCTCGAAGACCAATAATATAGGTAACGAGATACTCTTGTCCGGATGGAAGTGAAGAAGGAGATACGTCAACAGGTGGCCTCTTCTGACCACGAACTGCTCTATTGTATTCAGAGTAGAGAGTTTGCAAGCTCATATCGAGTTTTTTTGCGAGGAGACGAAGCGCCTGATCCACCTCGACACTGCCACGTATAGCGAGTATGTGTTTGATGACTTCATCCATGAGTCATTTTTTTCACTGATTCGTTGAGATATTATACTTTGTTGATCCCTCTTCGATAATAAAAGAAACAGCAGGGACAGCGTTTTTGATACTTTCATTGAAATCACCACCTGATTTGAGAAATTCATCAGGATCCTTTGCATTTCCTATATTGATGACGTAGATATCAACGGGTTCGTTTTGGAGATTTTCGATAGAACGAAATATGGCTTGTTTGCCAGCACTATCCCGATCAAGACAGAGATACACTTGATCGGTGAGACGACGTATGAGACGAATATGTGATTCTGTAAGTGCTGTTCCGCTTATGCCAACAGCATGAGTGATGCCATACTGATGGAGACTGATGACATCCATTTGCCCTTCTACGACGATGACTTTTTTTTCTTTTTGTATGCTATTTTTCGCCAGATGAATGCCAAAGAGGACATCACTTTTGTGAAAAATAAGTGTTTCGGGTGAATTTACATATTTTGCTTCATCGCTTCCAGACTTGAGTGTACGTCCAGAAAAAGCAATCACCTCACCACGATAGTTCGTAATGGGGAATATAACACGTCCGAAAAATCTATCTTTGTATTGTGAGACAAATATGCCACTATCCATGAGTACTTTTTCTGAGAAACCTTTTTTCTTCATGGACTCAAACATTTCCCGCGGATCACTGCTGTATCATATTCACCACCGTTCTATCATCTCGTGAGAGAGGCCACGTTTCGTGAGATAGTTTCTTGCCTCGAGTCATTCAGGTTGTTGCAGTTCTTTTTGATACCAATGAGCTATTTCTGTGTAGAGCTTTATGAGAGTTGATTTTTCATCTGCTTTACCATCCTGTATGGTATCAGTTTTGAGTTCGACGCCTGCACGTTTTGCGAGGATCTGAAGTGCTTCTCGGAATTCTATTTTTTCCAGAAGCATAAGCATCTTGAGTGGACCTCCGCCTTGATTGGTGGCAAAACAATAGGCAATTTGCTTCGCTGGGGAGACGACGAATGATGGAGTTTTTTCAGGCTTGAAAGGGGAGAGTCATTTCCAGTTTGCCCCCATTTTTTTGAGGGGGACATATTCACGGATGAGTTCTACGATGTCGATGCGTGATTCGATATCAGCAACGAGAGTATTATTCATAAATAACCTGGAAAAAGAGTGCCCCCATAGTTGGTAGTGTCACTGTCACTACGAGCAGAAACCATATCATAGTGTCAGTATTGACCCCATATCGAAACAATATCGATGCAGAGAGTATAATCATAGTCAGGTTGATGACAACGAGAGCTATAAAACCTGGATGCGCTCTGACCCATGAGAGCTTACCGCCAGCAATGTGTACGCCTCACTTATTTGTTTTCTTGAATCCGAGATTGTTCCAGAACATGGCCAGAAATACGGCTTTGAAAATAGTGACTGTGAGAGAAGCAGAGGCGAGTATGGCGAGCCAAGCTTCTTTCATAGTAATATGCATTCTATCGCGGTAGATTGATACGGTTGAGAGCATCAAAAAGAGAACATAAAAGAGTGTCAAAAGCGCGAAGTCATAGGGTGCTTCAAAACTATAGGATTCGTAGATAAACCAGCTTCCAAACAGAAGGATTAAGAGGTAGAAAGGGTAGAGAATCATCTGCCCCCAACCTATCCAACCAAAGAGGTATTCAAAGCGCTGCATAAACGTCAGGTGCGATCGGAAAAATATTTTTTTCCAATGCGTCTTAAATATCATCATCGCCCCATAGGCCCAACGGAATCTCTGTTTTTTGTATTCTTCGAAATTTCTCGGTGGGAGTCCTTCCCCAAAAGTGTGATCGATGTAGATGATGCTATTACCACGGCTCTGAATACGGAGACCGAGTTCTGAGTCTTCACAGATAAATCCATTACACCATTTTTCTGCTTCGAGCGTGTCTCTACGAATGAGGCACATGGTTCCATTCATGATGACAGCATTGGATTCATTTCGTATGACCATGCCTTGTTTGTAGAACAAATCGAGCTCATAAGACATGATTTTTTGAAATGTTGTCGCATCATTGATGCGATTTGCTTGTGGACACTGTACTGCCGCGACTTTTGAATCCTGAAAAAGTCCGACAGTCATCTTGAGCCAGTCAGGACTGACGCAGTAATCAGCATCCAAGAGGCCGATAATATCAGCTTTTGGATTGGTGAGTTCGAGTGCCTTATTGAGAGCTCCAGATTTATACCCTTCGAGCTTATCAAAGTGGTAAAAACGTATATTATCTTTTCCAAGTTCTTTGACGAATTTTTCAACAGGTTTCCAGACCGCTTCATCACGAGTGTTATTTTCGATGATGATAAGCTCGTAATTTGTGTAATCCAATTGAGTGACGTGCTCAATGGTTTTTATGAGCATATCAGGTTCTTCATTATAGCTTGGTATATGAAGTGAAACAAATGGTTCCGTACCAATGAGAGGAGAAAGAGCCTTGAATGTGAGGTGGTGTTTGATTTTTCCTCGACCAACGATTTTGAGATAATCACGGAGTTGGTAGAGTATCCCTGCTACAGGGAGGAGCATGAGTGGCACATTGATCCAAAATTGGGGGAGATAGAGGTAGTGTCCAATCCACGCTTTATAACCAATCATCACAATAATATTGGTGAGTATGATGAGTGTTATTGATCACCAAAAAAATGCTCGTAATCTGAGATGACCACCAAACCAACCAAAACAGAAAGCAATAATACAAAATATAAGACTCGTTGCGAGGCCAATATCAGAATCAATACCTAGTTTTTTTGTCACTATATAGACGACATCTTCTGAAAAATAAGGACGTATATTGTCGTGGTATTGTACAGGTATTTTATTATATATTTTTCCGACTGTTTGCATGATGCCTCGTACCATAAAAGAGCTTCCATAGAGAGAAAGCGGACCTGAGAGTGAGAATTTTTCTCGTCATTTATCATCAAAAATTCCAAACGATCCACCAGCATGTTTTTCGGTACCAAATATTTTCCATGGTTGATCAAAGGCTTCAATAATATTGTAGCGGATTTTTCGTCCTTCGAGATACTTACTAATGGTTCGTATATATGTCGCTTGAGTGAGGAGATTGGCAGAAGCTGGGCCACGATCAACCCCATTTGATGGCCATCCGGTTTCCGCGACAAATACTTCTTTATCGGGAAAGAGGCTTTCCATGAAGTTATAATCTCCCTCGAGATATTGCACTGAACGCTCGATAGGGATATTATTCCAATAAGGAAATACATGTATAGCTATAAAATCTGAGAGTTCAGCGAGTTTCTTGTGTTCGTTCCATGTTGAAACGATTTCTCCCGTTGAGAGCGGTTTTCGTGTTTTGCTGTGACCATATTCGAGATAGAGATAGAGATATTTCGGAGCAATGGTATCAAAAAATATTGCTTCGTTTCCAATGAGAACATGTGTCACAGATTTATATTTGTTGGCCACACTCAGTGCGATTTCCAAATCGTGCATATTTTCCATGAGATTTGGGCTAATCCAGACTCATAGCACGACAGTAAGTCCATATTTTTCAGCGATTTTTGGAACAGCGTCCATACCGTGAAGTGTCGTATATGTACGGACACAACGGAAACGTTTTGCAATGATGGCCATATCAGCATCGATGGTTTCTTCTGAAACATGTTTTTTATTCTCATCGAGACTGTACTCGTTACGATATGGATTATAGCTGACGCAGTCGAGCTTCTCTGATGCTGGTTTGACCGAATGAGGACGATCAACATAGCTCCACCAGCTCGTATTAGCAACGAGCAGGAGTAAGAGCAGGAGATATTTAATAATTCTTTTTTTGAACACGTGAAAATGGATTTGAGTTTTTTCTGAGAGTATGCGGATTATAGGAATTTTTATTTTTTTTCCAGAAAACTTCACTTCCCACTAAATTATCTATACTCATTCACATATGAATAAAAAAACCTTACAACGATTTTTCAGTTATATTCTCAATATTCTACACATTATTTTAGTGACCCTGATGGTCGTGATTGGCCTTCTGTCTTTGTTTCGACCAGATATTATGCGAGAAGGGATTGATTGGATGGGTCTGCAAATAAAGTCCTGGGGGGAATGGAACTATATTATTCTCTTCATTGTGGCCATGTCTGAATCTTTTCCATTTGTTGGTGCTGTTATTCCAGGTATGAATATGATGATTCTTGTGGGTGGTTTTTTTGTAGCAAAACAATGGTCTATATTTCCTCTTGCTGCTCTTATGGGTATGCTGGGGGCATGTGTAGGCAATGCTCTTGGATATTTCATGGGGCGATATGGTAATCCTGATACACTCCAAAAATATGGTGCTTTTTTTGGAGCAGGTCCACGAGAACTATGATGGCTCGAAAAACAAATACATAAGAACGGATTCTGGTTTATTGTCGGAGGAAAGTTTCATAATCTCCTTCGTTCCTTTATACCGTATATAGCAGGGTCTCATAAAATGTCTGGAGCGCGCTTTTGGCTTGCCAATATTTTTGGGTCATCACTCTGGGCTGTTTGTATTTTACTCTTAGGTGTCTTTGCGGTTGAAAATTATGAAGTTATCCTGCAGTATCTCAATTACGTATTCCTCTGAGTTATTGCTCTAGGCGTTGTTATCTATTTTATTAAACAGAGAAAATAATGGAGATATTCATGCCAATATGTATTCTATTTCTCGCTGGATGTACCATGTGGGCAATCACGCTTGTTGTTTTTGATATATTTCGTAAGTGGGGCGTTGTCGATAAACCACATCTCTATCCACATGAAAAGGGGAGAGAAGCTCTTCCATATCCTGGTGGTGTCGTACTGATTTTGAATATGATTCTCTGGTCTCCCTGGATTCTGCAGTCTGTTGCTGATGCTGATGTAAAAAAATCACTCTACATACTTCTGGCTGGTGTCATTACAACAGGACTTATGGCTTGGGATGATCAAAAACGAACAATACCGCCTCTTTTTCGACTCATTTTCCAAGTTGTCTTAGGTGCATTTTTTGGTCTTACAGCGATTAAAATAGGGTACGTGAGCAATATATTTTGAGGCATTATACCTCTTGATGCTTTTCAGTGACTCCAGTGGACTTTTTACGGAGAAACGATTTACCTTGTTCCATTAATAACAACCATTATATGGTATGTCCTTGTGATGAATGCTATTAACTGGAGTGATAATGGTCGAGCTATGACATCGAGCGTAGGACTTGTTACCTCTATTATACTTGCGGGACTCTCTCTGAAACTCTACTTTACCGATACAACTCTTGCTTCTCAGAACAATTCTCGTTTCGTTCTCTCGTGGCTTGTTATCTTTATTCCGACTATTTTTGTTTTTTGGCGCTTTGATGTTCGTCGTGCTTGTATTGTTGGTGATGCGGGGAGTATGTTTCTTGGTTTTATGATTGCGACACTTTCTATCGTTGCAGGAGGTAAAATAGCGACAGCCTCAATAGTGCTCGGTATTTACTTTATTGATGCGTTTTATGTTATTATTGGTCGCATTCGTTCGTGAAAAAATCCAATGAAATGAGACCTGACACATCTCCATCATCGTCTGGCTGAACAGGGAATAGACTATGCTATGCAGCGACATCTCGTTATGGTACTTTCTTTTATTTTTGGCTTAGGAGCTATATTTCTCGATACATGGTGAAAGGTTATTCTCTTTATTAGTATTATCACAGTAGTTGTATATATTGCCCAAATAGCACAAGCGCTCGAAAAGCTTATAAATCAAAAAAAGTAGATATTTGACATATATTTTATAATATGTTAAATTATTACCGTAAAAGAATATTTTTCGGTATTTATGAAGCTAAAAACTAAGATTATAAGCCTCAGTCTCATCACTATGAGTACTGTGTTTATATTATGAAGCGACAAGATACCATTTCTTTCTTCCTCTATTGTCCAGGCCTCTCTCAGTGTTCCAGATTCACCAGGTGAAATACTGGCACATATTCGTCTCGAACGTGAACAACTCACGCTCGATAAGCAGGAAAAGATAGAAGAAAAAAAAGCTACTGAACAGATAATTAAAAATCTAGAACAAAATACATCAGAAAGACAAAAACAACTGCAGGATATACAGAAATCTCTCGATGAAATGAATACTGCTATTGTGTCATTTCCATGACCAGAGACAACACAGATAGAAGCGTTATACGTAAAAAAAATAAATGAGGAAAATATTCGTTATGAGAAGCAAAAAATAGCTGATCAAAAACTCTATACTGATACAATTCGACTTATCGATCAAACGTATGATGAAAAAATACGACTCTATAAAGGTGAGGATAATTTGATAGTTCAGGATGCTGAAAGTCTCGCAAATACGAATAGAAAAAATGCGCTCCAGTCTCTGACGGATATCCAAGTAAAAAATTTAGAGAAACATGAAAACCTCCTTCAATCAATTGAAGAAGAAAAACAGCACAGCATTGAAAAGGCTACTCTGGAAAACAATGATCGTCTCGCGCCATTAGTTCAGAAAAAAAATGATTTATCCCAGAAAAAGATAATTCTACAATCAGAACTGGAGCGCGTATTGGCAGAAGAATCACGTTCAGAGATAGAATTAGAAAAAATAAAAAATTCAATTCATACGATAGAAGATGATATTTTGACACTTGATTACAAGATTCTTATTCTTGAAGAAGATATACTGAAACAGATTGTTCCTTAGGTGAAGTGTTTTTTGAGAAATGTTTTTTCTGTTCAATGTTTCATATTCTTTATAGCACTCGATAGGTCAATCCACATGATTGCCTCATCATGAATTGGTGTATGTTGTCCAGAGCTGTGAATAGAATAAAATACTATTTTTTTCCCTCTGTTTCTATCACGGATAATGCCTATTTTGTTTCCGAGCGTACAATTATATATACCTGTTTCTTCCATAAATTCTCTGAGTGCAGCTTGTTCTGTTGTTTCTCATGACTTAATTCTTCATTTTGGGAGCATGATACCACCATCTTTATGTGTGACACAGAGAATTTCTGTTCTTCATTTTCTATCTCTTATACAGATACCGCCCGCGCAAGGTTCTAGCCAGAAAAAAGAGGCAATAAGTTTTTTTCATGTTTCAAAAAGATGTGTTTTTTTTGTTGATTTCATGGGATAAATTATAGATAAAATCTGGAAAAATGAAAAAAATTTGCATAACCAAATATTTTATTTATACTCCCGTCACTTTGGTCATAGGTGAGGGGGCGTAGCTCAGCTGGTTAGAGCGCCTCCCTGTCACGGAGGAGGTCGCGGGTTCGAGTCCCGTCGCTCCCGCCAGATTCTATCTGGTTGCTCTCTCGTTATGATTCAATGTGGTGTGGGGTCTTAGCTCAGTTGGCTAGAGCGCCTGTTTTGCACACAGGAGGTCAAGGGTTCGACTCCCTTAGACTCCACCAATTTTATTTTTTCTTTTTGAGTTTATGGTAGGTGCTGGTAAAAGACCGCGAAATAGAATCTACATCGTTAGTAAACGACGTCAGATTACTGGTGACAAAATCACCAACGCGAAGAAGACATATGAGAAACTCGTACGTCGCGAAAAACATGAAGGTAAAACTGCATGGCTCGCTGATGCTATGACAAAAGCTGTAGCACGTCTCAAGAAAATGGGTCTCGCTCAATTTATTAAAAACTAATTATCCATTTACTTATAGAATAATATGGTACGCCTCTCAGGATCACGACATCGAAAACTTCGCGCGGCACTCGTCCGTATCGAAAAAAAGGTTCGTAAAGCAAAAAAGAAGAAATAATCAAAAAATTATTTGAAATATACTTCTTTTCTCTATAATACCCCTACTTTTTAATTTTCTTATTTTTCTCTTATGGCTGATTTTCAAAGAACAAAGCCACACGTTAACGTTGGTACTATTGGTCACATCGACCACGGTAAGACAACTCTTACTGCCGCTCTCACTGCTGTAGGTGGTGCTGGTGTTTCATACGCTGATATTGCTAAAGGTGGTACAGCTCGTGCTGGTTCTGATAAGATTATTACAATCTCAACTTCTCACGTAGAATACGAGTCTCCTATGCGTCACTACGCACACGTTGACTGTCCAGGACATGCTGACTACGTAAAGAACATGATCACTGGTGCAGCTCAGATGGATGGTGCTATCCTTGTTGTTGCTGCTACTGATGGTGTTATGGCTCAGACAAGAGAGCACATCCTGCTTTCTCGTCAGGTAGGTGTTCCTTACATCGTTGTATTCATGAACAAATGTGACATGGTTGACGACGAAGAGTTGTTGGAACTTGTTGAAATGGAAATTCGTGAATTGTTGTCAAAATATGACTTCCCAGGCGACGATATTCCAATCATCCGTGGTTCTGCTACAGAAGCATTGG
>CALETF010000061.1 GCA_937920005.1 uncultured Candidatus Altimarinota bacterium | reverse complement strand
GACCCCGAGGTGGTATTTACGGGCACGTTTTACCAGTCCATGGAGAAAGCTTCCACTATCCTTATATTGCATGATATTCCAAGCTTCATCCACGACAAGCATACGTTTACGATTCGATGAACGGACGACGTTCCAGATATAAGAGAGGATAATATACATGGCAATAGGACGGAGTTGTTCGTCGAGATCACGAACAGAGTAAACCTGGAGCCCTTCTCAGAGAGTCACATTGGTTGGTTGTGTGAAAAGTCCTCCGAAAACACCACTGACATATTTTTCAAGTCGTTGAGCAACGCCTTGAGCACCTTCCATTGTTTCAACAACAGAGAGAAGGTCTGACATAACAGGGACTTCTTTACCAGTGATATCATCATCTTCGAAGGTTATACCCTTGAGACTATACGTTGTGACAATAGCTTTTTCGAGAAGGGCTTCTTCCTGTGGACTCATAGTCCCGAGCATGAGTTTGAAGAGACCAATAAGGCTGATGATACCACCACGGAGGAGATCACCGGGATGACTTTCATAGTCCTTGAAAGGAAGGGGAAGGTCAAACGGATTGATTCGCTGCGTCGCATTGATACTGACATTGAGATAGCTCCCTCCAACAGTATTGACGAGTGCTTTGTATTCGTTTTCCGGATCGATGACGATAACATCATGACCGAGCATGAGACTACGGAGAATCTCGAGCTTAACCGCAAAAGATTTACCGCCTCATGATTTGGCAAGGACGACCATGTTTGCATTTTCCGTTCGGAAACGATCGTAGATAATAAGAGAGTTATTGTGAGTATTGATACCGTAGAGCACTCCATCATCCTGAGAAAGCGTTGCAGAGGTAAATGGAAAAGTCGTTGAAAGACCACGAGTTGATATATTTCTATAGACAGAGACTTCATCGCGACAGAATGGAGCTGTTGCTGTAAATCCTTGTTCAGCTCTGAGGAGGGCTGGTTTCGTGAGGATATTACGACCATGGAGCATGTTCTGGATGTCATTTGTCATCTTTGTCAGCTTATCACCGTCTTCTGCATAGAGGGTGATATAGATAGAGAAGTGGAAATATTTCTCAGAACCACGCGTCAGAAGTGTTCGGAGTTCTTCTACGTCTTGCAACTGAGCATCTGTATATGGATTTGTAGTGAGTCCACGTTCTTGGTTGAGATATTTCTCAGATTGGAGTTCTGTGAGACGCTTGCGGAGATATTTCATGACCTGTTGGGCATCAGTAGGGTATATAAACATTGATACGTCGAATTTACTATCCCAATTAATAAGAGGGGAGAGCCAGTTGCCTTCGAGAAAGTCAGGATATGCGTAAGTAAAGAGTGTCTTACAGAAAGTATCATTGATTTGTATGTCATGTGGGCTGACCTTGACCATCGCAGGAGCTATAGCATCTTTTATATATGCAAGGGCTTCGTGATAGATACGTTCACCTGTTTTGATTTCTTCAGGAGTCGCATTGCCTAAATCAATAGCAACTGGAGTTCCTATCTGTTGCATTTTGTTCTCAGGTATAGCGGCTTGGTTGGTCCCTGTATGAGAATCCATCCGTTCAGCAGGATCGCCTGTAACTGGTCGGGAGAGCATTTCGAGGAGTGTGGTATGTGTTGTTGGCATATTTCTCTCTCAAATTACCATTTATTAAGTCTTTTTTCAACTTTTTGAGCCTATTTTGTGTATTTTTAAACATTTTTGCTGTTTTTGTAAAGTATAAAAATGCTATTTTCCCTTCAAAATCAGGTTTCAGAGCTTGCATTTTGTTTTTGTATCGATAGTCTAGCCATGTCCTTGTATTTCTTAACCCATTTTTCTATGAAAAAACAGGACCTTATCAAGGCTATCGCTACTGCTGCAGGCCTCTCTCAGGATGCTGCTGCGAAGTCTCTCAAGGCGTTCATCGACGTCGTTACAAAAGCCCTCAAAAAGGGTGACACTGTAGGTATTACTGGTTTCGGTACATTCCGTGTTGCTAACCGCAAGGCTCGCATGGGTGTTAATCCACAGAATCCTAAGCAGAAGATCAAGATTGCTGCTAGCAAATCTCCATCTTTCAAAGCTGGTAAGACTTTCAAAGAGTCTATCTAATCGATTTTTCGATGAAAATCCTCCCTTTTGGGAGGATTTTTTTTGTAATCTTGAGAGGAATCTCTAATATGCATCCATGCAAAAATATCTCTTTCTCCTCTGACGTGAACCAGCACTTTCACTTGCTGAACTAAGGAGTATATTTTCTTCGGTTGAGCAAAAATGACCTTTTGCTTATGTACAAGATGAAGAGTGAACTATAGACTTGTACAAAAAATGACTCGGATGAACTATAAAAATAGCAAAAATTCTTGTAGAATGAGTAAAAAAAGCAGAACTTTTGAACTTAGCGGTTTCAGTGATAGAAAAAAAAGTAGTACCAGAAAAAAAATTACGTATAGGAATTGACTGCTTTGTGCCTTCTCTCAATAGTCTTGTTTTTAAGGTAAAAGATGGTCTCCGAAAGAAGTGAAATTCTATACGTGTTGTACAGCACGATAATGGTCGAATCAAAAATGCTACCACTCTTCATGAGAAATTAATTGAGCAGGGAATAGAGTTGATTGTTTTTGCTGATGGGCTTGGGTATGTTATTGCAGAAACTGTATGGATTCAAGATATAGAGAGTTATTCTGATCGTGATATGAACCGTGACAGGTCTATGACTGTTGGTATGATGCCACCAAAAATTGCTCAAATCATGATTAATCTGTGAACTCAAGGCGACTATAATTGTATTGTATGGGATGCATTTTGTGGACTCGGAACAACTCTCATCGAGGCACTTCATGCGGGACATGCTCAATTGAGGGGATCTGATTTAGAAAATGCCATGATTGTCGCGACACAGAAAAATATAGAAAAACAACCAAATTACGACCCAAAAAAAGTAAAAATATTTCCTCTTGATGCGACAAAAATAGATACCTATAAACTTGATTCATCTGCGATTGTTGTGACAGAGTGAATGCTCGGGAAGAATTTTACACAATCTACTCTTACCTGAGAAGCAGCTCTCCAAGAACGAAAAAAATTAACACAGTTATATCAAGGTTTTCTCGATGCAGGATACCAAAATTCTGATGTTAAAAAAATGGTTTTTTGTCTTCCATTTTGGAATATTTGAAAAGAGATAATATATATGCCAGAAATTCACCAATTATCACAGTCTTGGAAGGTTGATCCGCTATGTGTATCGGGTAAGAGATATCTCATTCATGCTAGACCTGGTCAATCGGTCGGAAGAGAAATAGTTATAGTGAAAAAATAGCAAAAGAAGAATAAGAAACTTCTTCTCAAAAAATCAAGCAAACTCTTTTGGGTAACCTGAAAAATATATATAATACAGACACTTTATTATTATTTTATCTTCATTATGAAGAAAGTTTTTTCAATTCTCTTTGTATCAATATTGTTGGCGAGCTGTTCGATTCCATTTTTTGGTAAAAAAGCACCTTCAACTCCTCAAGATGGGGACACTGTCGTTGTTCATTATGTTGGTACTCATGATGATGGTACAGAGTTTGATTCCTCTCGAAAAGAAGGAAGAACTCCTCTTGAATTCGTTATTGGTCGTGGCAGTATGATCAAATGATTTGAAGATGCTGTTGTAAGCATGAAAGTAGGCGAAAAGAAGAAAATCCGTCTCGAGCCAAAAGACGCTTATGGTGAAGAGTATATTGAACAAACAAAATCTCTTGAAGACTATAAAGAAGTCGTTACACAAACAGTTCCAGCAAATGCTCTCACTGGAAATCTCGAACAAAAAATCCCAAAAGATCAAGCTCAACAACTCTTCGGTTCACTCGATGTTGGCACTGAAAAAAAGATAGGTGAAGCAAGTCTCAAAATACTCTCAGTTTCTGGCACTGAAGCAGTCATATCTATCAACGATCCAAAAGCACCATTTTATGGTAAAAAAATAACTGTTGGCATGACAACAACAGCTCAAGATGGGAGCCAAATAACTGTTAAGAAGATCACTGATAAAAATGTTGACGTAGATATCAAGCCAAAACAAGAAGTTATTTCTAAGACAGATAAAGAAATTACTCTCAAAGTAAAAAACCCTCATCCGCTCGCAGGGAAAGCACTCAATTTCGAGATTGAACTCTTGGAAATCAAGCCTGCTGTTGCTGCTCAGTAATTAAAAAATATTGACAGAATATGAATCCCGCTCATCATGAGCGGGATTTTTTATGCATCGATTTTTTTCATCACAGCCACTTTTTGATACTTTTGTACTTGCAGAAGGATCTCAGTTTCATCAAATTCTTAATGTTTTTCGAGCCAAAAAAGGGGAGAAAATAGTTTTTTTTGAATCTGGTGGGGATGATATCGTATATGAAATTGTGTCTATATCTAAAAAACAGATTGAATTTACTAAAAGGGAAGTCATAAAAAAACCAAGAAAACAAGAGGTAAAAAATAATATTACAGTTTTTCAGGCACTTCCCAATAAGATAAGTACTATGGAAACAATAGTTCAAAAGATGGTAGAAATTGGTGTAAATCATCTTATTTTCTTTGTAGCAGAGAGGTCACAAATTCGTGAAATGCCAACTGGAAAAATTATGAGAATAACATCTATTGCACAGGAAGCATTAGAGCAGTCAGGAGGCAATAAACCTCTCATAATCAGTTATTGAGACAAAAATACTGAGAATGCTTTTTTGCAGTTTGGTGAGGAGATGCATCATATAGTGGGCTATCCAGGAGAAAAAAATCTGCTTCAGGTTGATGAAAAAATCGGGCAATATGCTCTCTGGATTTGACCGGAGTGAGGTTGGTCTGAGAAAGAAGCGCTATTTTTCAAACAAAAAAATTGTTTCCTGTGGACCTTCAATGATCACATACTGCGTCTCGAAACAGCGAGCATTATTGGGGCATGAATCCTATCCTACTCCTTAGAGTAATGCATAAGCTGTGCTCCGTTATTCCATTTTTTGATAACTGTTAGGCACGAGTTATTCAGAGAAGAAGGTATTTTTTCTTGAGAGCCTCTATACAGAAAGACGTCATGATTTATTTGAGACAGTTGATTGCAGAGAAATTTTTTATCTTTTGAAAGCTTTATTCTCTCTTTTTTTGATGTTATGGAGATAGTTTTACTATATTCATCACGAAAATCTCTATGACCATATCCAGTCATTATAGCTCTATATTCTGAAGAAAGAGATATTAGATAGACATGATCGGGTATTCATGAGACAACTTTTTTAATGATTTGTGCTTCCTGACTATTTATATGTGATGTGTGATCATGGATAAAAATTGAAAACCATAATACCGATTGGATGCTTGCAGCTATCAGAATCCATTTTTTTGTTACATAAAATGAAGCATGCTGTATAAATATGAGTATGAGAAATAAGTCTAAAAAGCTCTGTAAACGTGAGTGTGCGATTCCTCTGAATGCCACCATGAAGGTAATGAAAATAAAAGTGAGTAGATATGGATTTCTAAGAAATGATACATGTTTCTTTTTGTATGAATGAGTAAATCAGAGGAGCGTTATAAGGAGAAGTGGGATTTCAAGAAACCAAAAATCTTTGGCAGAGAAACCGCTGCCATATCTCCCAGTTATAAGTATATTGCCACCTATGTTATGGATAAGAGAATTTATATAGGGTAATATCTGAAACTGAAAAGAAGATATATATGTTATTATCCCAAGAATAATAATGCCTCATAAAAGTAGACTTTTTTTGCTCCAGAAATTTGCCTTGTCATGCAAAACTGAAAAAAGAACAAAAAGGATCGCAATAAAACCTGTTAGGCGATGAAGTGATACACATGCGAGTAAGAAAATACTACTCAAAAATATCTTTTTCTGATAACGAATATTGAGAAGTAAAAAAACAGTCGCAAAAATCTGTTTTCCAAGAGCTCATGCATAGTTTCCATACTGAATACTAGAAATGAGAAATAAAAGGAGCCCCAGGATGGATCAGAGAGAGTATTTTCAATTGTTTTTTGCAAGAATAAAAAGAATAACACTTATGAAAATATGTGCTCAGAGATAAAGCCATGTAAAGAGAATATTTTCTCACACTGCTGTTTTGAGATAATAGAATAAAGCTCCTGAAAATGGTTCAAATTGGCCCTGAAGTCTCTGTGAAAGCTCTGCAATGCGTCAATTATGGGATTCATACAGAGATACGAAATGTTTATATGGACCATGATCAAATCCAAGAGGTATATTTTGATTTGAGATAATATTCAGTACGAGTATTCATACAATCAAAAGCCAAGAAATGAAAATAAGCTTTTTGATCATAATTATCGAATAAAGTAGCGATATTCATTTTCGCCGCCCCAGGCACCACCGACACCATCTGTTCCTCGTGTACGTCCACCATCTTGATTATCGTTTGCAGAGTAGAAGCCAATGTGAGGATTAGCATTTCCGATAAAATCATTACACCAATGGTTTTCATGACTTACTCCCCAGCTTGTTCCCTTGTTGGTCATAATAGATCAGAGCTC